>JBATDL010000500.1:0-2654 GCA_049663445.1 Candidatus Competibacter sp. | reverse complement strand
ATCACGCACACCCCGGAATCGCGGGCTACGATCCGCTCCATGCCAGTGCCGACCAGCGGCTTTTCAGCGCGCAGGGTCGGCACCGCCTGGCGTTGCATGTTGGAGCCCATCAGTGCGCGGTTGGCGTCGTCATGCTCCAGGAACGGGATCAGCGCCGCCGCCACCGAGACGATTTGCTTGGGCGACACGTCCATGTACTGCACCCTGTCCGGAGCGGTCAGCGTAAATTCATTCAGATGGCGGCAGGAAACCAGGTCGTCGGTCAGTCGCCCGTCGAGATCGAGCGGGGCGTTGGCTTGGGCGATAACGTACTGGCCTTCCTCGATGGCCGACAGATAGTCGATTCGGTCGGTGACGCAGCCGTTTTCGACCCGCCGGTACGGGGTTTCCAGGAAGCCGTAGGCATTGGTGCGGGCATAGACCGCCAGTGAGTTGATCAGACCAATGTTCGGACCTTCCGGGGTTTCGATCGGGCAAACCCGGCCGTAATGGGTGGCATGCACGTCGCGCACCTCGAAACCGGCGCGTTCGCGGGTCAGGCCGCCGGGACCCAGCGCCGAGATCCGGCGTTTGTGGGTGACCTCGGATAAGGGATTGTTCTGGTCCATGAACTGCGACAGTTGCGAAGAACCGAAGAATTCCTTGATGGCGGCGCCGACCGGTTTGGCATTGATCAGATCCTGCGGGGTCAGTCCTTCGGATTCGGCCAGGCTCAGCCGCTCCTTGACCGCACGCTCGACCCGGACCAGGCCGATTCGGAACACGTTTTCGGTCATTTCGCCGACGCAGCGGATGCGGCGGTTGCCGAGGTGGTCGATGTCATCGACCTGGCCGTTGCCGTTGCGGATATCGATCAGCACCTTGAGCACAGCCAGGATGTCCTCCATGGACAGTACGCCGGGTGGGCGCTCCTTGGTCGGCACGCCCGGTATCGGCGTCCGCCGATGGCTGACCCGGCTGTCGAATTTCATGCGGCCAACATCGGACAGATCGTAGCGCTCGGCCGAGAAGAACAGATCGTGCAGCAGACGTTGGGCAGCGTCCTTGGTCGGCGGTTCGCCAGGGCGCATCATCCGATAGATTTCCACTTGGGCGTCCCACTGACTGCGGGTCGGGTCGGCGCGCAGGGTGTTGGACAGATAGGGGCCGCGGTTGACCTCGTTGACGTACAAGGTTTGGAATTCGGCGATGCCGCTGGCCTGAATTTTTTCCAGCTTGTCCGGCGTCAACTCGTCGTTGGCCTGAGCGAGTTGCTCGCCGGTTTCCGGGTCGCGCAGGTCGTGAGCCAGAATCTTGCCGACCAGATATTCGCCCGGCACCCGCAAGTGCTGTACGCCGGCTTTGTCCAGGTCGCGGACGTGCTTGGCCTTGACCCGCTCGCCCGCCTTGAGTAGCACGCGATCCCCGATCATGATATCGAAACCGGCGGTTTCGCCCTGCAGGCGCTCCGGTACTAGATCCAGGTTGAATTGATCGCCCTCGATCCGGATCGTGTTGGTGTCGAAGAAGATGCCGAGGATCCGTTCGTTGACGCTGATGGCGTGGCGATCATTCGGATTGGGCTCGTCGAACAGCGCCCGCAGCAGAATGCTGACTGGTAGCTTGCGGCGGCGATCGATGCGCGCGTATACGATATCCTTGACGTCGAATTCGAAATCCAGCCAGGAGCCGCGGTAGGGGATGACTCGCGCCGAAAACAGTAGCTTGCCGGAGGAATGGGTTTTGCCCTTGTCGTGATCGAAGAATACGCCGGGCGAGCGATGCAATTGGGAGACGATGACCCGTTCGGTGCCGTTGATAACGAAGGTGCCGTTGTCGGTCATCAGCGGCAATTCGCCCATGTAGACTTCGTTTTCCTTGATATCCTTGATCTTATGGGTGCCGGCCT
The DNA here is from genome assembly GCA_049663445.1 of Candidatus Competibacter sp. Lineage (GTDB taxonomy): Bacteria > Pseudomonadota > Gammaproteobacteria > Competibacterales > Competibacteraceae > Competibacter. The sequence goes on along the minus strand of JBATDL010000500.1, from coordinate 766 downwards.
CGGCGTCTTTGTCCATCAGCACCAGCCGCAGCCGCACTCGCAACGGCGCAGCGTAGGTCAGCCCGCGCAACTGGCATTCGCGGACGTCGAACACCGGCTCGCCCAGTCGATAGCTCACATACTCCAGCCGTGCGTTGCCCGAGTAGCTGGCGATTGGGAACACCGAACGAAAGGCGGCGTGCAATCCCGCTATTCGGCGTTCTCCCGGCGACACTTCGGCTTGCAGGAACTCGCGGTACGAATCGAGTTGGATCGCCAGCAGATAGGGTACTTCGAGAATGCTGGGTTGCTTGCCGAAGTCTTTACGAACACGTCTTTTTTCAGTAAAAGTGTAGGCCATCGGGATTCCTCTCACGAAAGTACCAGCCAAGGGCGGGAGCCGCCTGATTCCATTGCCGGTTTCGCTTCGCTGTCCCGCGAATCGAAACGGCGGTTTTCCCTGACCGGCTCAAAACGGAAACAGGCCGGCAGCCTGAAGCCGCCAGCCGTTCCTGTTTGAGTCCGTCCAAGCCAGATAATGTTGCGCAACGAGATCCCACCAAAGGGGAGCAGCGCGGCGCTTACTTGATATCGACCTTGGCGCCGGCTTCCTCCAGTTTTTTCTTGATATCCTCGGCTTCGGTTTTGGGAATGCCTTCCTTGATCATGGAGGGTACGCCTTCCACCAGATCCTTGGCTTCCTTCAAGCCCAGACCGGTCAATGCGCGCACCACCTTGATTACCTCCACTTTCTTTTCGCCAAAGCTGGACATGACCACGTCGAACT
>JBATDL010000499.1:0-1564 GCA_049663445.1 Candidatus Competibacter sp. | reverse complement strand
CCTGCTGGCCGAGGCGTTGACCGCGCTCTACGGGGATGACTGCATCGGCAAGCCCGCCGCGGTCCAGTGCGAGGGCTCGACGCTCACCAGCATCGAGATTCACGGCGCGGCGCCGAACTACACCATTTGATTTGGCCGAAGCCTACCAGCGGCACGCGAGCCGCGAACAGTTCGAGCAGGCCCTGCAATGCTTCATGGCGCCGCATCGGCGCCGCACCACGCTGGTGAAACGGCTGGCAGACGCCGGCCTTTGGAAAAAGCGGTAACTTCCCCAGCATCGGCCTTTACCGGTACGACCCACACGCAATGCAGTTTGCCCGCAAACTCGGTTCACGGCATTGCTATATTAGTTTATAGTAATTTACTAAAAATACCGCGCACCGCCAAACGTCGATCATTGCTATCCGGCAGTACCTGGTGCTTCAAACCTCTCTCAGACCACCAGACCACAGACTTTTACCAATGAATACCCAGACACCGCTGCAATCCGCACCTGTTCCCGCGCCTGGGCAGGCGATTCCGCACCAACGCCTCGAACAATTTCCTATCGCCTTTTTCTCGATAGTCATGGGCATGGCCGGACTGGCCTTGGCCTGGCAGAAAGCCCACATCGTGCTGGGCGTACCGCCGATGATCGGCACGGGTCTGCGTGGAGCGGTCAGCGCCTTGTTCATTATCCTGTTGGTTTTTTATGCCCTGAAAGCCCTGCGTTATCCGCAGGCGGTCGCTATGGAAATGCGTCACCCTGTGAAGATCAACTTCTTCCCGACCGTCTCGATTTCCTTGCTGCTGCTCGCCATCACTTATTTGGAATCGGCACCCGAAACGGCATTTTGGCTGTGGGTCGTCGGCGCTGTCCTGCATCTTGGCTTCACCCTGGCGATCTTTGGCAGTTGGCTGCACCACACCCATTACGATATCAAGCATGCCAATCCCGCCTGGTTCATTCCCGTGGTCGGTAACATTATCGTGCCGGTGGCCGGGGTACGGTTGGCCTCGCCCGAGCTGTCCTGGTTCTTCTTCAGCATCGGCCTGGTGTTCTGGATCGTGCTGTTGACCATCGTGCTGTACCGGCTGTTCTTCCACGAAGCGCTGCCGGCGCGGCTGGCGCCCACGCTGTTTATCCTGTTGGCGCCGCCGTCGGTGGGATTCATCGCTTACACCAACCTGACCGGCGAGATCGACGCCTTCGCCCGCGTGCTTTATTACACCGCGCTGTTTCTGGCCCTGCTGCTAGCCAGCAACGCCGTGCGCTTCCTGCGACTACCTTTTTTCCTCTCCTCCTGGGCCTACTCCTTCCCATTGGCCGCGCTGACCATCGCGACCCTGATCATGGCCACGCACTTGGCCAGCCTCCCGTTTTTTACTGGCTTGGGTGTCGCGCTGCTGGTGTTGCTCTCGCTCGTGGTCGGAGTGCTGGCACTTCGGACCCTGCTCGCGATCGGGCGGCGGGAAATCTGCGCGCCGGAGTAAGCGTTCACGTCCGGGCTGGGAGTCGTTTTCGGCTACACTCCTTTCTATCAACCGAAGGAGGGCTCCACCATGCGTTGGCGTGATCTGAGGC
>JBATDL010000498.1:0-6748 GCA_049663445.1 Candidatus Competibacter sp. | reverse complement strand
TTGTCCCCAGCCGATCCGGGTCGTCAGTAGCCAGGCGTCCTACCGCAGTCGACGCTTGCAGGATTACCTGCAACAGCTCGGCGATTACCGTCACCTGTTCGTGGGCAGCGCCCTGAAATCCTGCCTCATCGCCGAGGGCGTGGTTGACCTGTATCCCCGCTTCGGGCCGACCGGCGAATGGGACACCGCCGCCGCGCAGGCGATCGTCGAGGAAGCCGGCGGGCACCTGACCGACATGCAACTGCGGCCGCTGCGTTACAACGCCCGGCCGGTGCTGATCAATCCGGATTTTTTCGCCTTCGGCGACGCCAGCCGCGACTGGTTCCAATACCTGCCCCAGCGCAGCCCACCCGGACGGCCGGTTTCCCTGCCCGGCCTCTAGCACAACCCGCTTTCGAGTTTCGCCATGCCTTACGAACGCTATCGCCAGGATCTGCAACGGGAAGGTTTCCAGCACGATCCCGCCCAGGAACGGGCGGTACTCGCCTTGCAAAAAATCTACGATCGGTTGATGGCTCAACCGGAGCCGGCCGCTGTCAGCAAAAAACCGGGCTTGCTCGCCCGCTTGGCCAGGCGCGACAAAGCCACCGCTGCGCCGCCCGCCACGCGCGGACTGTATTTATGGGGTGGGGTCGGACGCGGCAAGACCTATCTGGTGGACACCTTCGTCGATGCCCTGCCGCTGGAGCGCAAGCAGCGCATTCACTTTCACAGCTTCATGCGGGCGGTCCACGCCGAACTGAAGGCGCTGAAAAACCAGCAGGACCCACTGCGGATCGTCGCCCGCCGCTTCGCCGAACAGGCGCGAGTGATCTGCCTGGACGAGTTCTTCGTTGCCGACATCACCGACGCCATGCTGCTGTACGGCCTGTTGGAAGAGCTGTTCAACCAGGGCGTTACCCTGATCACTACCTCCAACATCCCACCGGACGACCTGTACCGGGACGGTCTGCAACGCGCCCGCTTCCTGCCGGCGATCGAGCTGCTCAAGCAGTATCTGGATATATTGAACGTGGACGGTGGGGTGGACTACCGGCTGCGCTACCTGGAAAAGGCCGAGATCTATCACTCGCCGCTGGACGAACGGGCCGAACACATCCTGAACGAGATATTCAACAACATCGCACCCGAACCCGGCCACCGCGGCGGCGACGTGGAGATCGAGGGCCGCTACATCCCCACCCTGCGCGAAGCCGACGGCGTCGTCTGGTTCAACTTTCGGGCAATCTGCGACGGGCCGCGTGGCACCACCGACTACATCGAAATCGCCCGCTGCTACCACACCGTGCTGATCTCCAACGTGCCGGCGATGGACTGGCAAATGGAGAACCCGGCGCGACGCTTCATCAATCTGGTGGATGAATTTTACGACCGTGGCGTCAAGCTGATCCTGTCCGCCGCCGTTTCGCCATTCGAGCTGTACCAGGGCGAAAAGTTGAAGTTCGAGTTTCAGCGCACGGTCAGCCGCCTACAGGAAATGCAATCGCACGAGTACCTGGAACGGCCGCATCTGCCCTAAGTGGCCGCACAAAAAACCGCCTTCATTTCTTAATCAATACCTTACCTGCAGAAAGCCGCTGACAGGCGGTTCTGGCGGGCTATATATAGCCGACCTGCTATCTTCTACAATAAAATCCATAGGTTAGTTTTTTTGTATAGCCTCTAAGGCCGTAACCTGTTGGAGCCTGCCCGTGACTGCGCCCGATACCCCTCCCAGCCCGAAACTGATCCAGTTGGGAAACGCCCTGGACGATGTGGTCCAGCAGCTCGCGGCCCTGTTCGATTTGATCCCTGCCGCCACCTACGTACTACAACCGGATCCCAAAACCGCCGGCGCCCTGCAAACGGTCTACGCCAGCCCCGAAGTCGAAAGAATCGCGGGCTACCCGCCGGAAGCCTGGTGGCAACCCAATTTCTGGGCCGCGCACGTTCACCTCGACGACCTGGCGGACGCGCTGGCGGTCCAGCAGCGGCTTCGGCGCGAAGATCGGGTCGAGCACGAATACCGCTTCCGCCACCACGATGGCCACCACATCTGGATTCACGACCGCCTGAGCGTCCAACGCGACGAGACCGGCGCACTCCGTCTGATCGTGGGCATGTGGTGGGAGGTCAGCGAGCGCAGGAATACCGAGCAGGTGCTGGTCGCCCACCACAAGCTGCTGCTGGCGCTACAGCGGATCGTCGCCGATCCCGAAGCGGCAATGCGGGCGATCCTCGACACCGCGCTGGGGTTGTCGGGCATCGACTGCGGCGGCATCTACGATGTGGATCCCCAGGACGGCCATCTAACGTTGATCGTTCACGCTGGCCTTTCCGGCGAATACATCGCGGCGGCGCGCACGATCCCAGCCGATTCCTGCCCCGGCGCCATCGCGCACGCCGGCCAGCCACGCTACAGCTTCCGTGATCCCGACCTGATGGAGCTGTCGCCGGCTGCCCGACAGGAAGGTCTGCGTGCCGTCGCCATCCTTCCGATCCTGCACGACGGACACGCGGTCGCCTGTTTCCATCTCGCCAGCCATCGGGCCGACACGATTCCCGACCTGAGTTGTCAGACACTGGAAACCCTGGCCCTGCAGCTGGGCGAAGTGCTGCTTAGAATGCGCGACGCCGCCGCCGCCAAAATTCAGCAGCGAAATCTGCTGGCCCTGTTCGAAGCGCTCGACGATTTCGTGTTCGTGCTCGACGAAACCGGCGACATCGTCTACCAGAACCCGATCGTGGAACAACGGCTCGGATACCGTTTGATCGAATTGCGAGGCCGCAACATGCTTGCGGTTTACCCATCGGAGCAGCATATCGAAGTCAAGCGAGTCATCGACAAGATGTTGATGGGCCGCCGCGAGGTGTGCCAGGCGCCCCTGCAAACGCGAACCGGCGAGACGATTCCGGTCGAGACCCGGATCTCCCACAGCGAGTGGAACGGCCGCCCGGCACTGATTAGCGTCAGCCGCGACATAACCGAATTGCTCGCCAGCCAACGCCAGGTAGCGGAGGAACGCACCCTGCTGCGCACGCTCTACGAAACGTTGCCCGACCTACTCTGGATCAAGGACCCCGAGGGTCGCTACCTCTCCTGCAACCTGGCTTTCGCCGCCTATTATGGCGCCCCCGAAGCGGCCATCGTCGGCAAGACCGATGGCGATTTCGTGGATGCCGAAACCGCCGCCTTTTACCACGAAAAAGATCGTGCCGCGCTGGCGGCCGGTGGGCCACGCACCAACGAGGAATGGCTGGTCTATCCCGACGGCCACCGCATCCTGGCGGAAACCACCAAAGCGCCGGTGCGTGGCAGCAACGGCCAGTGGCTCGGCGTGCTCGGCATCGCCCGCGATATCACCGTGCGGTACGAGGCTCAGGAATCCGCCCACCGTCTGTACCAAGCGATCGAACAAATCCCGGTCACCATCGTGCTCACCGACCTGGAAGCCCGGATCGAATACGTTAATGCCTATTTCACGCAAGCCACCGGCTACAGCCGCGAGGAAGCGCTCGGCCAAAATCCGCGTCTGCTTAAATCGGGCCAGACGCCGCCGGACCATTATCGGCAGCTATGGCAAACCCTCACCGATGGCGGTATTTGGACCGGCGAGTTTCACAACCAGCGTAAAAACGGTTCGCTGTACTGGGAACACGCCATCATTGGTCCGGTGCGCGATCTGAACGGACGCATCGCGCATTTTCTCGCGATCAAGGAGGACATCACCGCCCGCCGTCAGGCCGAACAACGGCTGCGGCTGGCCGCCAGCGTCTTCAAGCACGCCCACGAGGGCATCGTCGTCACCGATACCGATGGCCTCATTGTCGAGGTCAACGACGCTTTCAGCGCACTGACCGGCTACAGCCGCGAGGAAGCGCTCGGCCAAAATCCGCGCTTTCTCCAGTCTGGCTGTCACGATCCCGAATTTTTCGCCGCTCTGTGGCGAACCTTGCTCGCTGAAGGACTCTGGACCGGGGAGCTGTGGAACCGTAAGAAAAACGGCGAGCTGTACGCAGAGGCCACCAGCATCTCGGCGGTGCACGACGAAGCCGGCCGCGTCACGCACTACGTCAACGTTTTCGCCGACATCACCGCGCTCAAGGACAACCAGCGTCACCTGGAAAATCTGGCCTATCACGACCCGCTCACCCAACTACCCAACCGTGCCCTGCTCGCCGACCGGCTGCAACTGGCCATCGCTCAGGCCGAGCGCCAACACACTTTGCTCGCGGTCTGCTACCTCGATCTCGACGGGTTCAAGCCGGTCAACGACACTCTCGGCCACGCTGTCGGCGACCAACTATTGATCGCCGTCGCCGGGCGCCTGCGGGCCTGCGTGCGTGGTGGCGATACGGTGGCGCGACTGGGCGGCGATGAATTCGCCGTGCTGTTCGGGGGATTGAGCGGCGTGGAAGAATGCAAAGGCGCCGTCACTCGGCTGCTGAGGGCGTTAGCCGCGCCTCATGTATTTGGCGAGCATTCGTTCACGGTGACCGCCAGCATCGGCGTCGCGCTCCACTCGCTGGACGGCGGCGACGCCGATACCCTGCTGCGCCACGCCGACCAGGCGATGTATCTGGCCAAACAGGCGGGCCGCAACCGCTATTGGCTGTTCGGCGCCGGGCAGCATTCCTGATGGAGACCTTGGGGCAGGCGCTCCTTGCTCGAATAGTTTTTTTACGCAAGTAAAACGACAGGATGATTGAGCGCGCGACCCAGACGCAGATGTTGCTGGTGTCTGCGCGGTACACGGATCACTGAACTGTTGAGCTGGCGTATGGACTTCTGCGGGAAGGGCTTTCGGTTTGACCTTTCGCCCGATCGGAACATATTCGATATTATTGGGAAACGAAGAAGCCCGGACCCTCGGAGGAAGCGAAGCGATGATGGCACGTTGTAAGCACGCAGTAAGGGTGGCGATGGCGGCCATCCTTATCGCCGTGATGGCTCTTGTCGGTGAAGTCGGCGCGGCGGACGATCAGGTTAACGTGACGATCGCGACCGGCCGGGTGGGCGGTCTCTACCACCCTGTCGGTGGGGCTATTTGCAAGCTCGTCAACGAAAACCGTGTCGCTCACGGCATCAGTTGCACCGTCGAAATCACCGGTGGATCCATCCCGAACGTCAAGGACCTGCGAGAGGGGGACGTCGATCTTGCTCTGGCCCAGTCCGACGCGTTGCATAATGCCTTTTACGGGAACGGGCCGTTTAGGGGAGAGGAATCATTCAAGGATCTGCGCTTGGTGTTCGGACTCTACATCGAGCACTTCACGATCGTCGCCCGTGGCGGACGGGACATCGATACGTTCGAAGACCTGAAGGGCAAGCGGGTCTATGTGGGTGAGGAGGGTTCGAGCCGACGCAATGCCATGGATGTATTGATGGAGGCCCATGGTTGGACGGGCGAAGAAGTGACCGATGTCTCCACGTTCAAGGGCGCCAACCTGGCCGAGGCCCTCTGCGACGGCGAGTTCGACGCGTTCGTCTACACGATCGGGCATCCCAACCCGACGGTCAGGGAGGCCGCGACCCTGTGCGACATAAAACTGGTGGACGTTTCGAGTTCAATCATCAAGAAACTCGCCCGGCAGAACCCGTTCTACGTCAGTTCGGTGATCAAGGGAGACACTTACCGGGGCAATCCTCGGGACACTCCGACGCTGGGCGTGATATCGATGCTGGCGACGTCAGCCAAGGTTGACCCGAACGTAATCTACCAGGTCACCAAGGCCTACTTCGAAAACCTGAATCTTCTTCAGGCGCTGTCGCCGTTGTTCTTGTCCTTGACCAAAGACCAGATGGCCGAGACGGATCTGGACGTGCCCTTCCACGAAGGCGCGTTGAAGTACTTTTCCGAAGTCGGCCTCAGAGGAACGGACTAAAACATGATCAGGATTATCCTTGGGCGGTCTCGCTGGGTATGGGTCTTCATCCTCGTGCTGCTCGCGCCGCAAACGCCCGCGCAAATCAGCGATCTTGGCGCGATCCTTAGCGCGATCGAGGATCCCTATCCATTGCGGTCGGCGGATACGTCGAGTCCGCGCGACACCTTGCGAACCTACCTGCGCGATATCGACACAGCCTTGGACGCCTGGCGGAGCGGCAAGCCCAACGCCGACATCGCCAGGCCGCTCTTACGAGCCGCTGATACGATTGACTTCGGCGAGTTGCGCGCCATCGATCGTCTCGCAGCCATGACGATCAAAATGATTTTGCTCAAGGAAATTCTCGACCGGGTCGAGCTGCCGCCGTTTGAAGACATTCCGGACGATGAAGAGGTTGCGCAACAGAAAATCATGCACTGGACCATTCCCAATACGAAGATCGAGATCGCCAAAATTTCGGAGGGACCCCACGCTGGCGAATTTCTCTTTACGAAAGAAACGGTCGAAAATCTGAGTAGTTATTACGAGCTGGCGCAGGATCTTCCCTACAAAAAAGGAGCGTCCGTCGGACTATACGATGAAATGCTTTACAGTCCTGGCAGCTGGCTGCCCAGAGATTTTCTAGACCATCTACCTGATTGGGCGAAAATAATTGTTCTTGGACAAGGGGTGTGGCAATGGATTTCTGTTTTTTTACTGCTCATCATTTCAGCAATATTGATCCGGTTTGTGTATCGGCAAGGCGCCCGGTGGGATGAAAAATACCGAACTTCACGCCCATCCCTAAGAAGCTGTGAAAAAACTCAATTACCTAAGCTGCCTCTAAAGCAGCCCCTTGTAATAATGCTCGCTCTTTACAAATTCTTCGCAGCATGAGTCG
>JBATDL010000497.1:0-4153 GCA_049663445.1 Candidatus Competibacter sp. | reverse complement strand
CACTCCGGTCACCGGCACCCGCACCACTCCGAGCACTGGCTCGTGCTCTTCGATCAGGGCGATATTGACGGTGAACTCGCCAGTGCGTTTCACGAATTCCTTGGTGCCGTCCAGCGGGTCCACCAACCAATAGCGCCGCCACTGCGACCGTTCGGCGAACGGCACAGCAACTGATTCCTCGGACAGGATGGGAATATCAGGCGTCAAACGCCGCAGGCCGGCGGTAATGGCATGATGGGCAGCCAAGTCAGCGGCGGTCAGCGGGCTGTCGTCGTCCTTGGCGCTCACCCCAAACGCCGTGGCGTATACCTCCAGGATGCGCTCGCTGGCTTCCGCCGCCAGCATCCGAACCGGTTCCAGCCAATTCAACCATGGGTCGTGCATGTTACCCTCTCGTCCCCGGCCTCTCTCTCCCTTTGAGGAAAAGGGGAATGCAAATAAAAAAGGGCGACCCTGGAATGATCGCCCCGTCGCCGCTTATCGCCGTCCGTGGGTTTAACGCAGCTTTTCCTTGATGCGAGCCGCCTTGCCTTCCAGACCACGCAGGTAGTACAGCTTGGCGCGACGCACGTCGCCCCGGCGCTTGACGGCGATGTCGGCGATCACCGGACTGTAGGTTTGGAACACCCGTTCCACGCCCTCGCCATGGGAAATCTTGCGCACGGTGAACGCCGAGTTCAGGCCACGGTTGCGTTTGGCGATGACCACTCCTTCGAAGGACTGCAAGCGTTCACGGTTGCCCTCCTTCACCTTGACCCGCACCACCACGGTATCGCCGGGATTAAAGGCCGTGATCTCGCGGTTCATCTGTTCGCGTTCGAATTCTTCCACCAGTTTGCTCATGACGCTACGCTCCACGTTGCTTCAGGAGGTTGTCCGGCGGCGCCGGCGCTCCCCGTTTCTCTTGGTATTCGCAAATGAATTCATCCAGCAACGCCCGGTCTTCGGCGGCCAGCCGCCGCCGGGCCAACAGATCAGATCGCCGCAACCAGGTCCGCCCCAAGGCCTCACGCCGCCGCCAGCGGGCGATGGCGGCATGATCGCCACTCAGCAGCACCGCCGGCACCCGCAGCCCCTCGATCTCTTCGGGCCGGGTGTAGTGCGGGCAGTCCAGCAGTCCGTCCATGAACGAGTCCTGCTCGGCCGATTCGCTGTCGTTCAGCGCCCCCGGCAACAGCCGAGCCACGGCGTCGATCAGCACCAGCGCCGCCAGTTCGCCGCCGCTGAGCACGTAATCGCCGATGGACCATTCCTCGTCCACTTCGGTTGCGATCAGCCGCTCGTCGATGCCTTCATAGCGGCCAGCCAGCAAAATCAGTCTTGTTCCCCGCGCCAGCTCCCGCGCGCCATCCTGGGTCAACGGCCGACCCTGCGGGCTGAGATAAACCGTTTTTCCCGGTGCCTGCGCCGCCGCTCTGGCCCGTTGCAGGGTATCGCGCAGCGGCTGCACCTTCATCACCATGCCCGGACCGCCGCCGTAGGGCCGGTCATCCACGGTGCGATGGCGGTCATGAGCATCGTCGCGCGGATCCCAGGCATCCACCCGCAACAGCCCGCGCTCGACGGCCCGCCCGGTGACCCCGAAGCGGAGCAAAGTCTTGACCATCTCGGGAAACAGGGTGACCACATCCACACGCATGGCTGTGTTTCCTAGTCCCTCCTCTCCCATGCGAGAAGAGGGGTTGGGCGTGAGGGGGCTCAAAAATCCGGCTCCCAATCCACCCGCAGCAAGCGCTGTTCAAGGTCGATTTCGACCACCACCTGGCCCCGCACGAACGGCAGCAACCGCTCCCGTTCCCCTCTGACTATCAGCACATCGTTGGCGCCCGTGGCGAACACAGAGGCGACCGTGCCCAAATCGACCCCGCCCAGCGTCACCACCCGCAACCCTTCCAGGTCCGCCCAGTAATACTCGCCCGGTTCGGACGGCGGCAATTGCGAGCGACGCACCGCGATTTCGCTTTGCAACAGCGTCGCGGCCTGATCACGGTCGTCGTAACCGACGAACTTCAGTACCACACCCGCTCCATGGGCGCGGCCGGCTTCGATTTCAAAAGGGCGCCACTCGCCGCCGCGATGCAAAAACACCGGAGCATAGTGAGCGATTCCCGCGCGCGGCTCGGTGTGGGAGAACACCCGCACCCAGCCCTGCACACCAAACAGGCCGGACACCCGGCCCAGCACCACCCAATCCGACATCGCGGCAGCGCCGGTTTCGCGGCTGGCTTCGGCCGTTACTGAACCGGCTGCTGGCGGGTCTGTTCCTTGATCAGGCTGACCACCCGCTCGGACGGTTGCGCGCCGTTACCCAACCAGTACTGCAAGCGCTCCTGATTCAGGTTCAAACGCGCTTCGCCACCACTGGCGATCGGGTTGAAAAAACCAATACGTTCGATGCAGCGACCGTCGCGCCGGTTACGGCTATCGGTCACGACCACGGTGTAAAAGGGGCGCTTCTTGGCGCCGCCGCGGGATAGGCGGATAGTAACCATGCGCTGCGAATACCTCTTGCGAATTCCGATTTTCCGGTAGATGAAGGAGCTGCCCATGAGGGGCGGCCGGATGAAGCGGGGAATAGTATCCGAAATCTCCAGTGTTTGAAACCGTCAGGAACACAGTTGGCCATTGGCTTCATTTCCGAAGGGTTCCCCCCATTCTACCGCTTCAGCGGCGGCAACCCACCCATCGGCAGCTTACCCTGCAAGCCGCGCATCATCTTCATCAACCCGCCACCCTTCATTTTCTTCATCATTTTTTGCGCCTGATCGAACTGCTTGAGCAGCCGGTTCACGTCCTGAATCAGGGTACCGGAACCAGCAGCGATGCGGCGCTTGCGCGAACCCTTGATCATGTCCGGGAAGCGGCGTTCCCCCGGGGTCATCGAATTGATGATGGCGATCAGCCGCTTGACCTCCTTGTCCGCCGCCTGCTCCTTGAGCGCCGCCGGCGCGGCGTTGAAACCCGGCATCTTTTCCAACAGGCTGGCGATACCGCCCATCTTCGTCATCTGCTCCATCTGTTCGCGGAAGTCTTCCAGATCGAAACCGCGCCCCTTCTGGACCTTCTGGGCCAGTTTGAGCGCCTTGTCCTTGTCGACCTTTTGCTCCATCTCCTCGACCAGACTCAGCACGTCACCCTTGCCGAGAATGCGCGAGGCGACCCGATCGGGGAAAAAGGGCTCCAGCGCGGCGGTTTTCTCACCGACGCCGAGAAACTTGATCGGTCGGCCGGTGATTTGGCGGATCGACAGCGCCGCGCCGCCGCGGGCGTCGCCGTCGGTCTTGGTCAGCACCACACCGGTCAGCGGCAGGGCGGCGTTGAAGGCCTGTGCGGTGGTGGCGGCGTCCTGCCCGGTCATACTGTCCACCACGAACAGGGTTTCGATGGGATTCAATGCCGCGTGCAGCTGCTGGATTTCGGTCATCATCTCGGCATCGACATGCAAGCGGCCAGCGGTATCGACGATCAGCACCTCGACGCCGTGCAGGCGGGCATGCTCCAATGCCTGGCGGGCGATGGCTTCCGGAACCTGCACGGGGTCGCTGGGAAAAAACTCCGCGCCGACCTCGTCGGCCAGCTTGCGCAACTGCTCGATGGCGGCTGGCCGGTACACATCGCAACTCACCACCATCACCTTCTTGCGCTGGCGCTCCTTCAGCCAACGGGCCAGCTTGGCGGCGCTGGTGGTTTTGCCGGAACCCTGCAAGCCCGCCATCAGCACCACCGCCGGCGGCTGGACCCTCAGGTTCAGTTCGGCGTTGGCCTCGCCCATGGTTCGGATCAGTTCTTCATGAACGATCTTGATCAGCACCTGGCCAGGCGTCAGACTGAGCAGCACCTCCTCGCCGATCGCCCGCTCGCGCACCCGGCTGATAAACTCGCGCACCACCGGCAGCGCCACATCCGCTTCCAACAGCGCCATGCGCACCTCGCGCAGGGCGTCCTTGATGTTGTCATCGGTGAGGCGGCCTTGGCCGCGCAGGTTCTTGACGGTGAGCAACAAGCGTTCGCTGAGATTTTCGAACATGCGGGAAACCTTGATTCAAAATCGGAGAAGAGTGGAGGATTATAGGGAGAATCGCCCGGCTTGGCGCGGCGCGCTTCAAGCCGCCACCGTTCCATGCCATCATGGTTGCGGATAATTGGACTTGCA
>JBATDL010000496.1:0-9222 GCA_049663445.1 Candidatus Competibacter sp. | reverse complement strand
ACCTTTGGTCGAAGACTTGAAGCGGCGCACCGGCGCAAAAGGGAAAAACCTGTTCATGCCGCTGCGGGCGGCACTGACGGGCGAGACCCATGGTCCGGAATTGGCACGGGTTTTGGCCCTGCTGCCGCCTGATATCGCGCGGCGGCGCCTGGAGGCCTGTTGTTGATTCTGGCGGATGTTTTCGGCGTGATCCCTAGCCTCGTTCTGTTCCGACCAGCCTCAATATCGTCGAGATAACCATTTATGTTGCAGATTTTTAACAGCCTGACCCGTCAAAAAGAGCCGTTTCACCCCATCGAGCCGGGCAAGGTGCGGATGTACGTGTGCGGCATGACTGTCTACGACTACTGTCATGTCGGTCATGCGCGGGCCATGGTGGTGTTCGACGTGGTGCTACGCTGGTTGCAGACCAGGGGTTACGACGTAACCTACGTGCGCAACATCACCGACATCGACGACAAGATTATCCGCCGCGCCCAAGAGAACGGTGAGGATTTCCACACCTTGACCGACCGCTTCATCCAGGCCATGCATGAGGATCTGGATGCGCTGGGCATTCTGCCGCCGGCCCAGGAGCCACGCGCCACCGGAGCCATGGCCGACATGGTCGCCATGATTCAAACCCTGCTGGACAAGGGTTTCGCCTATGTCGGTACCACCGGCGACGTGTACTACGATGTGAGCCGGTTCGAGTGCTATGGGCGGTTGGCCAACAAAAAGCTGGACGATCTCCGAACTGGGGCACGGATCGAAGTGGAAGGAGCCAAGAGCGATCCGCTGGACTTCGTGCTATGGAAAGCCGCCAAGCCCGGCGAACCCAGTTGGCCGTCACCGTGGGGCGCGGGCCGGCCCGGCTGGCACATCGAATGTTCCGCGATGTCCACCCGTTGCCTGGGCGAGCATTTCGACATTCACGGCGGCGGGATGGACTTGAAATTCCCTCACCACGAGAACGAGATCGCCCAGTCCGAAGCAGCCAGTGGTCATCGCTGCGTCAATGTGTGGATGCACAACGGTTTCGTGCAGGTGAACGAAGAAAAAATGTCCAAGTCGCTGGGCAACTTCTTCACCGTGCGCGAGGTGCTGCGGCGCTACCAGCCAGAAGTGGTGCGGCTGTTCATTCTGTCCAGTCACTACCGAGGTCCGTTGAACTACTCCGATGAAAATCTGGACCATGCCAAGGCTTCGCTCACCCGCTTGTACACGGCGCTGCGCGGCCTGCGGATCTCGGACGCTCCAATCGACGAGCGCTGGCACGCCCGGTTCGAACAAGCCATGGACGACGATTTCAATACGTCCGAGACGCTGGCGGTTCTATTCGAATTAGCGCGTGAAATCAACCGCATACGAGCTGACAACGAAACAGCGGCGGCGGCACAGGCGAGCACTCTACGGCAACTGGGCGGATTGCTTGGACTCTTACAAACCGATCCGGATAAATTTTTTAAGGAAGAGCATACAATCAATGCCTGCCTTCCCATTGTGGATTCGTCACCTGAATGGGTCGAGGCCTTGATCGCCGAGCGCGCCGCCGCGCGCAAGGCCCGGAACTGGGCGGAAGCGGATCGGGTTCGGAATGTGTTGCAGGAGGCTGGAGTCGTCCTGGAGGACACCCCGAAAGGAACGATCTGGCGACGAAATTGAAGAAGCAGCTTGACGTCGGCGCCAACCAAAAATAGAATTCCGAATCCTGCACGGAAACGCGGGTTGCCAATATTGGCTGATCGCGAACGGGGTATAGCGCAGTCTGGTAGCGCACCTGCTTTGGGAGCAGGGGGTCGTGGGTTCGAATCCCTCTACCCCGACCATATACGGGCCGGGCGTCTTGTTGGGCTGTTTTCCTGCGACAACGCGCCCGTAGCTCATGTGGATAGAGCATCAGCCTTCTAAGCTGAGGGTAGCAGGTTCGAGTCCTGCCGGGCGCGCCAAATCCCGGCGAGGTTAATTCGGATGTAATGGTGGGCGTAGCTCAGATTGGTAGAGCCCCGGATTGTGGATCCGGTCGTCGTGGGTTCGAGTCCCATCGTCCACCCCACCAAACTTGAATTTTTGGGATAGTGTTCAATCCCAATCATAAAGCTCTTCTGGGCCGTTAGCTCAATTGGTAGAGCAGTTGACTCTTAATCAATTGGTTGTAGGTTCGAGTCCTACACGGCCCACCATCTTTAGACATTCAGCGTTGCCACAGTCTCCCACCCACGCCGTCCCGCGCCAAGCTAAAATCCGCTCCCTGTCTTGGGCGGCGTGTTGTCCTGTATACTCGCTGCTAATGGCGGTAATCATGGCGTCGGGTAGGTTTCTTGACCGTTATTTACCATGGCGACGCTGTCTTCTCGCGAAAGTGGCGGAACTGGTAGACGCGCTGGATTTAGGTTCCAGTGGGGTAACCCGTGAGAGTTCGAGTCTCTCCTTTCGCACCATTCATTGCCGTGCGCCCGCGAAATGATTGTCCGGTTTCTGTTTTTGAAAAGCAGGCGGCGGGTAGCTTGCCAACATACAAACGATCAACAGATTTGAGGTGTATCGATGCAGGTTTCAGTTGAGAGGCTGAGCGATCTGGAACGCCGGGTGACCGTGCAGGTCCCCGCCGAACGGCTCACCAAGGAAATCCAGGACCGCTTGCAGTCCCTGTCCCGGCGGGCCAAAGTGGATGGTTTCCGTCCGGGCAAGGTGCCGCTCAAGTTGATTAAACAGATGTACGGCGACCAAGTGCGGTATGAAGCCGTGAGCGAGCTGATGGAGCACAGCCTGCATGAAGCGCTGCTTCAGGAAAAGTTAAGCCCCCTCGGCGGCCCGAAGATTGAGCCAAAACCCCTGGAAGAAGGACAAGATCTCGAATATTGCGTCACCTTCGAAGTGATGCCCGAGTTTGAACTGGCTGGTTTTGAGAGTATTGCGGTCGAGCGGCCGGTGGCGGAGGTGACTGAACAAGATGTCGATAACATGATCGAAACCTTGCGCGAGCAGCGAGTGGCCTGGAATGCGGTGGAACGCACGGCTCGCGAAGGCGATCGCGTTCGGATCGACTTCGCGGGCCAGATCGATGGCCAGGATTTCCCGGGTGGAAAGGGTGAAAACACCGCCGTGGTGCTGGGTAAGGCGACCATGCTCAAGGATTTCGAGGATCGGCTGGTTGGTCTGAGCGCAGACGCGGAAATCGAGTTCGATATGGTGTTCCCAGACGATTATCATATCGAGGACGTAGCCGGCAAGACCGCTCGTTTTCACGTCAAGCTTCACGCGGTGGAAGAAGCCAGCCTGCCCGAAGTGGATGAGGCTTTCGCTGAAAGCTTCGATGTCAAGGAAGGAGGGATCGCCGGTCTCCGGCGATCGCTGCGCGACAATATGGAACGCGAGTTGCGCGATGGCATCAAAACTCGCATCAAACGACAGGTGATGCAGGGACTGTTGGAAGCCAACGACATTCCGCTGCCCCAAGCGCTGATCCAGTTTGAGATCGAGAATCTGGCCCGCCAGTTGCGTTTTCCGGCTGGCGGTGACGACGAGGAAAAGGTCCGCGAGTTCAAGGCGCAACTGCTAGGACCCGAGGCGCGCCGACGGGTCGCTTTGGGCCTGCTGGTTTCCCGCTTGGCCACCGAGCAGGGTATCCAGGTTGATGCCCAGCGGGTCCAAGCTTACCTGCAATCCCTCGCCGCTACCTATCAGGAGCCGGCCGAAGTGCTGCGTTGGTACGAACAGACGCCACAAGCGCTTGATGGCGTGCGCGCGCTGGTGCTTGAAGACCAGATCGTGGACTGGCTGCTCGAACGGGTGCAGGTGACCGACAAATCCAGCGGCTTCGCCGAAATCATGGCGCCCGGCAAGCAACCGGCCGGATCCGTCGTTCAGGAGTTTTCCGAATGAGTGAAAACAGCGCCTTCGCCGGCATCCAGGCCCTTAACCTCGTGCCGATGGTGGTGGAACAAACCGCGCGTGGCGAGCGGGCCTACGATATCTACTCCCGTTTACTGAAGGAACGGGTGGTATTTCTGGTGGGGCCGGTCGAGGACTACGCCGCCAACCTGGTGGTCGCGCAACTACTGTTTCTCGAAGCCGACAATCCGGACAAGGACATTCATCTCTACATCAATTCGCCGGGTGGCTCGGTCAGCGCCGGCTTGGCGATTTACGATACCATGCAGTTCGTCAAGCCGAACGTCAGTACCATGTGCGTGGGGCAGGCGGCCAGCATGGGCGCGCTGCTGCTGACCGGTGGCGCTCCGGGTAAGCGTTTTTGCCTGCCGCACTCGCGCGTCATGATCCATCAGCCGCTGGGCGGCTTTCAGGGGCAGGCCAGCGATTTTGACATCCACGCCCGGGAAATTCTGCTGGTTCGAGACCGACTTAACCGCATCATGGCCAAACATACCGGTCAGCCCATCGAAAAGATCGCTATCGATACTGACCGCGATAACTTCATGGGTGGCGCCGAGGCGGTTGAGTATGGCCTGATCGATGCGGTGCTGAACCAGCGTGTCCCGTTGAGCTGACGTAATTCGCGCGTGGTTTCCGGCGCCGGGCCGATACCCTAACCCCAGGCCCGCGATACCTGCGACACCTATTGTGCGGTGAGCCACGGAGCGCCGCCATATCCGGATCCAACGATCGCGCGATGACGAGGAAGGCATTATGAGCAGAGACCGAAGTGACAGGAGCGACGACGACAAGCTGTTGTACTGTTCCTTTTGTGGCAAAAGTCAGCACGAGGTGCGCAAACTGATCGCGGGACCGAATGTGTTCATCTGTGACGAATGCGTCGAGTTGTGCAACGACATTATCCGTGAGGAGATGGAAGAGACGGCACCCACCGCTTCCAGTAAACTGCCCAAACCGCATGACATCAACCAAGTCCTTGATGAATATGTCATTGGTCAGGAACGCGCCAAAAGGGTCCTTGCCGTCGCCGTCTACAACCATTACAAGCGCCTGGAGCTACAGCGCGCCGTCCGCGCCAAGAATTCTTCTGAAGTAGAAGTGACCAAGAGTAATATCCTCCTGATTGGACCCACCGGATCGGGCAAAACGCTACTGGCCGAAACCCTGGCCCGATTTCTGAATGTACCGTTTACCATCGCCGACGCCACAACCCTGACCGAAGCGGGCTATGTCGGCGAAGATGTGGAAAACATCATTCAAAAACTGCTACAAAAATGTGACTACGATGTCGAGAAAGCCCAGACCGGCATCGTCTACATCGACGAGATCGATAAAATCTCGCGCAAGTCCGATAACCCCTCAATTACCCGCGACGTGTCGGGCGAAGGCGTGCAGCAAGCCTTGCTCAAGCTGATCGAAGGCACCATGGCTTCGGTGCCACCACAGGGCGGGCGCAAGCATCCCCAGCAGGAATTCCTGCAGGTGGATACCACCAACATCCTGTTTATCTGCGGCGGTGCCTTCGCCGGACTGGACAAAGTTATTCGCAGTCGCTCCGACAAGGGAGGGATTGGGTTTTCGGCGGACGTCAAAAGCAAGGATGGCGACAAGAACGTCGGTGAGGTGCTGATGGAAGTCGAACCGGAAGATTTGATCAAGTACGGTTTGATTCCAGAGTTTGTCGGCCGACTGCCGGTGGTCGCCACGCTGACCGAATTGGATGAAAATGCGCTGGTGCGGATCCTGACCGAACCCAGGAATGCGGTCGCCAAACAATTCAACAAGTTATTCGAGATGGAAGGTAGCGAACTGGAATTTCGCGAGGAAGCCTTGCGGGCGGTTGCCCGCAAGGCTATGGAACGCAAGACCGGTGCCCGGGGTCTACGCACTATTCTGGAGCATATCTTGCTCGACACCATGTATGACTTGCCGAGCATGCAGAATGTTCGCAAAGTAGTGATCGATGACTCCGTGGTTGAAGGTCACGCCAAACCGTATTTCATCTACGAAAACATCGAGCGGCGCGCGGCCGCGCACGATTGACCCGCCCTAGTCCGTTGGCCCGACGTTTGCCGTCGGGCCTGTCCGGCCGATAACTTGCGCGCGACCTAGCGCAGCCGGGTGCAATTCCGCTGTCAGATAACAACCTTGCTGCGTCCGGCCCGCTGGATCGCCCTGCCCATTTACCGCCCGGCTCAACTGCGGAGGGTCTGCCATGAAGCAGAACGAAACCAAGCTCGATAGTTTGCCCGATCATGCGCTGATGCCGGTGTTGCCGCTACGCGATGTGGTGGTTTATCCCCATATGGTGATCCCGTTGTTCGTCGGGCGGGAAAAGTCCATCCATGCACTCGACCTGGCCATGCAGGGCAACAAGCGTATTGTCCTAGTGGCGCAAAAGAGCGCTGAGATGGACGACCCCCGAACCGACGACATCTACGCGATCGGGACCCTATCGAACGTCTTGCAACTGCTGCGACTGCCGGATGGCACGGTCAAGGTGTTGGTGGAGGGTAGCCAGCGGGTGAGCATCCACCGCTTTACCGAAACTCAGGCCTGCTTCATCGCCGAGGTGTCGCCGTTGGAATCCGTGCTGGATGAAAGCGAATCGCAGGAAATTCAGGCGTTGGTGCGCTCGCTGCTGAGCACCTTCGACCAGTACGTCAAACTCAACAAAAAAATCCCCGGCGAGGTGCTGACCTCCGTATCCGGCATCGACGATCCCAGCCGCTTGGCCGACACCATCGCCGCCCACATGGCGCTTAAGCTGGATGAAAAGCAGAAGGTGCTGGAAATACAGAATCTGCGCGAACGGCTCGAACATCTGCTGGGCTTGGTGGAGGGCGAGATCGACATCCTTCAAGTCGAGAAACGCATCCGCAGCCGCGTCAAGCAGCAGATGGAAAAAAGCCAGCGCGAGTATTATCTGAACGAACAAATGAAGGCGATTCAGAAAGAGCTCGGCGATCTGGAAGACGCGCCCAACGAAATCGAGGAACTGGTTCAGCGCATCGAGAAGGCAGGGATGCCCAAGGACGCCAAGGCCAAGGTGCAGGCGGAGCTGAACAAGCTGAAAATGATGTCGCCGATGTCGGCCGAGGCCACAGTGGTGCGCAACTACATCGACTGGCTGGTCAGCGTACCCTGGAAAAAACGCACCAAGATTCACCATGACCTGAGCATGGCCGAGGGCATTCTGGAAGCCGATCACTATGGTTTGGAGAAGGTCAAGGAACGAATCCTTGAATATCTGGCCGTGCAGCAGCGCGCGCGCAAACTCAAGGGGCCGATTCTGTGTCTGGTCGGGCCGCCAGGCGTGGGCAAGACTTCGCTGGGGCGCTCCATCGCCCGCGCCACCAACCGCAAGTTCGTACGGATGTCGCTCGGCGGGGTGCGCGACGAGGCGGAAATCCGTGGCCACCGTCGCACCTACATCGGCTCGATGCCGGGCAAAATCGTCCAGAATCTGGCCAAGGTTGGCGTGCGCAACCCCTTGTTTTTATTCGATGAGATCGACAAGATGTCGATGGACTTCCGCGGCGACCCTTCGTCGGCGCTGCTGGAGGTGCTGGACCCCGAGCAAAACAACACTTTTAACGACCACTACCTGGAAGTGGATTTCGATCTGTCGGACGTGATGTTCGTGGCGACCGCCAACTCACTCAACATCCCGCCGCCGCTGCTGGACCGCATGGAGGTGATTCGGATTCCCGGCTACACCGAGGACGAGAAACTTAACATCGCAATCCGCTATCTCGTTGCCAAACAGCTTGCCAACAACGGCTTGCGCGAGGAAGAACTGGAAATCACTGCGGACGCCCTCCTCGATCTCATCCGGTTCTACACTCGGGAGGCTGGCGTGCGCAATCTGGAACGGGAGATCGCCAAAATCTGCCGCAAGGTGGTCAAGGAAATCACCCTGAAACCGGCCGATGGCAAGATCGTGGTTATACCCGGAATGCTGGGCAAATACTTGGGTGTGCGACGGTTCCGCTACGGTCTGGCCGAGGAACGGGATCAGGTCGGGCAGGTGACCGGACTGGCCTGGACCGAGGTCGGGGGCGAACTACTCAGCATTGAAGCGGTTCTGGTACCGGGCAAGGGCAAGCTGATCCATACCGGACAATTGGGTGAAGTGATGCGGGAATCCATTCAGGCGGCGGTGACTGTGGTACGCAGCCGTGCCGAGGAACTGGGCGTCGATCCGGAATTCCATCAGAAATACGATCTGCACATTCATGTGCCAGAGGGAGCGACACCCAAGGACGGTCCCAGTGCCGGCATCGGCATGTGCACGGCGCTGGTGTCGGCGCTGACCCGGATTCCCGTATGTGCCAGCGTGGCCATGACCGGCGAGATCACTCTGCGCGGCGAGATTTTGCCGATCGGCGGACTTAAGGAGAAACTGCTGGCGGCGCATCGGGGTAGTATCGCGACGGTGCTGATTCCAGAAGATAACCGAAAAGATTTGGTGGAGATCCCGGAAAATATTTTGGCCAAGCTCGATGTGCGGCCGGTCCGTTGGATCGACCAGGTGCTGGAAATTGCCTTGCAGTCCTTGCCCGTCACTCAATCACGGGATGACGCGGAGGAAACAGCCGCAGCGGAAGCGGCGGCCAAGGCTGGCAATGCGTTGGAAAACGTGCGCGCCCACTGAAATCGCCAGGCTAATTGACAGTGCTTCAAACGCCCTGTTATAAAAGCAAAATTGCTATTGTACGCTTGATGCGGCTACCGTAAGCCATACTCCAATGCCGTACAGGTCAAATAACGAACAGGACTGCACAGGAAGGGGGATCAATGAATAAGACTGAACTG
This sequence comes from Candidatus Competibacter sp., assembly GCA_049663445.1. Lineage (GTDB taxonomy): Bacteria > Pseudomonadota > Gammaproteobacteria > Competibacterales > Competibacteraceae > Competibacter. The sequence goes on along the minus strand of JBATDL010000496.1, from coordinate 528 downwards.
ATTGAAGCTGTTACTCAGGCAACCGATCTATCCAAAGCGGCTGCTGGCAAGGCGGTGGATGCCATGTTGGCGGCCATCGGTAAATCTCTGCAAGGTGGAGATACCGTGGTATTGACGGGTTTCGGCACGTTTTCGGTGCGGGAACGCCCAGCCCGAACCGGACACAATCCAAAAACCGGTGCAGCCATGGAAATCAAGGCCAGTAAATCCCCGGTCTTCAAGGCTGGCAAAACTCTCCGGGACGCGATAAAATAGAAGACCTTTTTCCGAGGGTGCTTAGCTCAGTTGGGAGAGCATCGCCCTTACAAGGCGAGGGGCGGGGGTTCAAGTCCCTCAGCACCCACCAGGTTTGGATTCCGGAGCGGTAGTTCAGATGGTTAGAATACCGGCCTGTCACGCCGGGGGTCGCGGGTTCGAGCCCCGTCCGCTCCGCCAGATTTTACTGTATGTTCGCTGCATTTCGTTCGATCGGTCCCATTTGGAGCGGTAGTTCAGATGGTTAGAATACCGGCCTGTCACGCCGGGGGT
>JBATDL010000495.1:0-7345 GCA_049663445.1 Candidatus Competibacter sp. | reverse complement strand
CCTTGCTACTGCTGGTGCCGGAACGGGAAAGCGACGAAGCGGCGGCCGGCGATTGGCGGGCGCAATGGCGAGAGACGGCGGGTCTGTTTCGCAGTCCGGTGTTCTGGCGGATCGCGCCGTGCGCCGTGCTATCGCAGGCGTCGTTCCTGACGATTCAGGGCTTGTGGGCCGGCCCGTGGCTGCGCGACGTGTCCGGTCTGGACAAACTGGCGGCGGCGAGTTGTCTGTTTTGGGTGGCGGTGGCGATGGTGGGAGGCTTTTTGGGCATGGGGCAACTGGCTTATCGCTTGACTCGCCACAGTATCCCGCCGTTGGCGGTGTCGGCCAGTGGGATGGCGCTGTTCATGGGGGTGCAATTGGCGATTCTGCTCGATTGGGGGCCGCTGTTGCCCTTGTGGATATCGTTCGGGTTTTTCGGCACCAGCGGGGTGCTGAGTTATGCGGTGTTGTCGCAGTCCTTTCCGCTCGCGTTATCGGGACGGGTCAACACGGCGCTGAATCTGCTGGTGTTCGTGGCGGCCTTCGCCGGGCAGTGGGGCATGGGCGCCATCGTCAACCACTGGCCGCTGGCGGGCGGCGGCTACGCCGATGTGGGGTATCGCTGGGCGTTCGGGTTGGTGCTGGGAGGTCAGTTGATCACTTGGGTGTGGCTGCTGTTGGGGAACGGGCAGAGGGGGGAAACCCGCTAGCGAGTTCGGCAGCGTGCCAGCCAGCGATCCAGACCGTTGGCGAATGCCTGTTTGTCGCGGTCGTTGTAAGGCGGCGGACCGCCGGTCAAGGTGCCCGCCGAGCGCAGTTCTTCCTTAAGGTTGCGCAGGGCCAGCCGTTCCCGCACGTTGTCCGGGGTATACAGCTCGCCGCGCGGGTTGAGCGCCGGCACGCCCCGTTCCACCAGGCGCGCCGCCAGCGGGATATCGGCGGTAATGACCAGGTCGCTGGCGGTGGCCTGTTCCACGATGTAGTCGTCAGCCTCGTCGAAGCCCTGGCTGACCTGCACCGCCGTGATCAGAGGCGAGGGCGGCGTTTGCAGCCGTTGGTTGGCGACCAGGGTGACCGCTACGCCGACCCGTTGTGAGGCACGGAACACAATCATTTTCACCGGAGCCGGGCAGGCATCCGCGTCAATCCAGATTTTCAAGAATCTCCCCCCAAATTCAAAGCTTCAACCGCTTGAATATCCCCTCGGGAATATGCCGGATCACCAGCATGATCCAGCGCCAGAAGCCGGGTAGATACACTTCATCCCGACCACGCTCGACGGCGGCGACGATGCCTTTCGCGATCTGGTCGGGTTGCGCCCAGAGCAGGCCCTTTTTCTCGAACGCGGCGGTCATTGGCGTATCCACGAACCCCGGCTTGATGGTAAGCACCTGGACGCCTTTTTTGCTCAATCGGTTACGCAACCCTTGCAGGAATAGGTTGAGCATGCCCTTGGCGGCGCCGTAGACGTAGTTGCTCTGCCGGCCCCGGTCACCCGCCACCGAGGAGATGACGATCAGGAGTCCACGCCCGCGCTGCTCGAAGGTGTTGGCTAGCAAGGTGGCCAAGCTAATCGTGCTTAGCGCATTAGTTTGGATCGCCGCCAGGGTTTTTTCGACCGACTGCTGGCAGGCGGCCTGATCGGGCAAGATCCCGTGAGCGATGAATGCTACATCGATACCGCCGAGCACCTGTTCGGCTCGTTCCAGCAGGGCTGGATGCAGGTCCAGTTGATCGAGATCCAGACTCTCGCGGGTGACCGGCTGGCCGGAGCGGATTTCCAGATCGCGGGCAATCGCGGCGAGTTTTTCGGCGTTGCGCCCGACCAGGTAGAAGCGGGCGCCGGCGGCGGCGAAACGGCGGGCGGTGGCTTCGGCGATGGCCGAAGTGGCGCCGATGATCAGGATGTTGCGCATGTCGTCTCCCGTGAAGTTCAGTCGGCCATTACCCGCCGCCAGAAACTGGAGGAGAAACGGGGATCAATAGAGCGGCTGAATACTTCCCACTGCGGGTAATACTGGCGGAAGCTGTCGCCGCTCATTCGGGCGTCCTTGGCCGGATAGACCGCCCCGCCGGCCTGCCGGGTTACCTCGTCGAGCCGTTCCAGCAAGGCGAGCGTCTTTTGTCCCCGGTTGGGGAAATCCAACGCCAGGGTGATGCCAGGGCGCGGGAAGGATAGCAGCCCGCCTGAGGTTCGTTCGCCGAAGCGCTTGAGCACCGCCAGCATCGATCCCTGACCGCTGGCGGCGATGCGGGCCAGAATTTCCCGCAAGGCTTCACGGGCGTCGAGGGGGGGAATGACGCACTGGTATTGAAAGAAGCCTCGCCGCCCGTACATCCGGTTCCACTCCAGCAGGTTGTCCAGCGGGTAGAAGAAGGGTTGATACGGTATCAACCCACGCGCCGGGCGCGGCAGATGATAGTAGAGCCAGTTGAACCCGCGCACGCTCAGGTTGTTGATCAGCGAGATCGGCGGGGCGAACGGCACGGTCAGCGCGCGACGTTTCACTGGCGGCGGTTTCATCAGACCGGGCGGCGCATGCATCCCCGCCATGTAAATCCCCCGGCCCAGCGCCCGACCCCGGGCGGCGCAATCGATCCAGGACACGATGTAGGGATAGCGCGCCTCGTAGTCGTCGTTGAGCGCCAGGAACTCGTCCAGACTGGCAAAGCGGCGATTCTCGGCCACGATCCAGGGATTGGCGATGCGTTGCAACTGGATTTCCACCCAGGCGATCAACCCCGTTAGTCCCAGTCCGCCGACCGTCGCCTGGAACCATTCGATGTTCTGTTTCGGGGTGCAGATCAGGCGCTCGCCGTCGGAACGCAACAGTTCAAAGGCGCGCACATGATTGCCGAAACTGCCGGCAACATGATGATTCTTGCCGTGCACGTCATTGGCGACGGCGCCGCCCAGGGTGACCCACTGGGTGCCGGGGGTGACTGGCAAGAACCAGCCTTGCGGGACGATCAGCGCCAGAATGTCTGAAAGCAGCAGGCCGGCTTCCGCCCGCAACAGCCCCATGGCCGGATCGAAGGCGATGAAGCGGTCCAGTCCTTGTGTGCATAGCAGTGCGCCGCCGTCGTTCAGGCAGACATCGCCGTAACTGCGACCATTGCCAAAAGGCAGGCAGGACAATGGTTCCGCCGGCAGGGTGAGAGTGTGCACGTCGCGGCAGGGCAGAATCTGGCGCGGCTTGGAGTGCGGATAACGGCCCCAACTGCTTGGCGCGGTGGTGGACACGACGGCGTTCACCTCGGCATCGCGCTTAGGAAGATCAGTGCGCAGGCCAGCAGCACGTAGCGGCTGTGGGTATCGGTCAGGGCGAAGATGATCGGATCGTCGTGCATCTCGCCGCGATGGGTGAGCAGCCAGACCCGGCTGATCCAGTACAGCAGCGCCGGACAGAGCAGCCAGATCACCATCGGCTGGCCGTACAGCGCGCGACTGGTTTCGCTGTTGACGTACAGCGCCAGCACCAGCACCGCCAGATAGCCGGCGGCCGTGCCCAGGCTTTGCAGGATGCCCAGATCGTTCACATGATAACCCCGGCCGCTGGCGCTCAATTCGCCCCGCTCGCGCAGGGTTTGCAGTTCGGCGTAGCGCTTGACCAGGGCCAAGCTGAGGAACAGGAACATCGAGAAGGCCAGCAGCCAAAACGAGGGCATGAGGTTCGCCGCCGCCGCGCCGGCGATGATCCGCAGGGTATACAACCCGGCCAGCACGATGGTATCGAGCATCAGGATTTGCTTGAGCCGCAGCGAGTAGGCCAGGGTGAAAACGTAGTAGGTGGCCAGCGCGACGGTGAACGCGGGTGGGTTGATTGGCAGGCTCAGGCCAAACGCGGCGATGAGCAGCAGTGGGATGGCGACCACGCCTTGCAGGATGGGCAGCTTGCCGGCGGCGAAAGGGCGCTGACACTTGCGCGGATGGCGGCGATCGGAACCGAGGTCGAGCAGATCGTTGAGGAGGTAGACGCTGGAGGCGCACAGGCCGAAGCTGACAAAGGCCAGCAGCGCCAGTACCAGCGTGGCTGACTGATTCCAGGCGTGGCCGGCAGCCAGGGGCACGAAGATTAGGATGTTCTTTAGCCATTGATGCAGGCGCAGCGCCTTGCTCCAATGTCGCCATGAGGACGGGTCTTGGGCGAAAGTTCGCTCCACCTCACAGACCGTGCGAGCCTGGGCGGCGACCGATGGTGGGGCGTTGACCACGAGCGCGCGGCGGGCGTGCTTCCAGACGGCAAGATCCACGGTGGTGTTGCCGGCGTAGTCGAAACCACGCTCACCGTAGCGGGCCACCAATGCCTCGGCCTTGCGTGAACCCGCCAGGTTGCGGTCGCCGTCGGTCGCCAGCACTTCGTCGAATAGGCCGAGATGGTTGGCTACCTGCTCGGCGAATTTCCGATGTGAAGCGGTGACCAGCACCAGGGTTCGTCCCCGCTGTTTCTGCTCGCGGAGCAAAGTCAACAGCTTCGGGTTGTAGGGCAGGGTGTCGATCTCGAGGTCTGCCCGTGCGGCGATTTCCGCCTTAAGCTTGGCCTTGCCGCCGGCCAGCCAGCGCGGCCAGCACAGCACCGACAGGGGCGCCTGTTTGAACTGGACCAGGGCTGCTTCCAGCAGCAGATCGGAATTCAGCAGGGTGCCGTCGAGGTCGATGCAGAGTGGGTGTTCGGTGGGCATGAATCATCCTGATAGGATTCAGTATCGATAAACCGCTATTCGGGTAGCCAGTCTTCGGCAAGAATTTTATCTAAAGTATGGGGGCATGTTTCAGGGAAAGTTGAGAGTGGCAAGTGGGTTTGTTTGGCGGCAGTCCACCTTGCTCTTTGATAGGCTTGAGTCAATTCCAGCAAGGGGTAATTTTTCAGGCTGGGGCTGTCTTTTATTGCCAACTCAATTTGCAATCTTGAATCAGTAATGGAGTCCAGCCAGCTATCGGAACGTCTTTGAGGTTGATATTCCCATTTGAGCAGATGGAGTAAAAGCCGAACCAGTTGGCTTGAAATTCCTCTTTTTTCGCTCTTGCTCAAGTCTTCCAGTTCCTCAACCAAATGCTCCAAGTCAATATCTTGCCAACGTTTTTCCCGTAGGAGGTCGGCTGTTTGCTGCGCCCACAAACTCAAATCTGTTGCGTAACTAGTATTCATATTAAAGGGTCTCTTTACTCAACGTAACTAAAAATTAACGAATTTTTATTATCTCGCCAGCTCGATATTTTTGAACAAATTCTATAATCGAGTCATGGTATTTCTTATCACTTATTTTCTCAGGGACTTGGATATAAATATGCCTTCTTAAACCTAGGCGGCCTAAAAAATCATCAAGCGTTTCCATCTCGTTACTATACGGTAGGCTTTTTGGATTCACTACAGAAATATCAGGACGTAAGTAATTAAGATGTTTATTTCCGAAGACAACAAAGCTTCTTGCTTCAATATTTTTAAAGTCCGCTTTAATTTTTTCAATATTCTCAAGGTAGCTCGGTGTTTTAATTTTATACGCTGGATATAATGCTTGGCAGAAAATAGCTATAAAACCAATAACTAAAATACCAAGCGATAATAATCTAAAGTGCTTTTTATTAAAGCTTAACTCTAAACTATGTAATACGCTAATAAATATAAGAAATGTTCCGGGTGCTATCAGTCGGAACGAAAACCCATCAAAGTGAACGAGCCAGCGCATCATAATTATAGAGATTAAGTAAATAATCCCGATAAGGAAAAAAATTACAGTAATAGTATCAATCTTACGGTTTTTTAAATAATTTTGTACAGACGTTCGTGTAAACCATGCTATTAGCATTAAAATTACTACCTCGCTAAATAAAACCAAAATCATTAGTGGGTGTAGCGAGAAATTAGCAACCGGAAAAATCAATTCTGAGAAGAAAGATTTCAATAGTGAATGTGCAAGCTCAAAGTTTGTTTCTGGTGAAGGTATTCTTGGTATCCCAGTGCTGTAGCCGGTTTTAATGCTGTTATTATAAAGATATAAAAAAATAATTATACCATTCAATATTAAGATACTAACAAGCGCTGAACCTATCTTTAAGTTTCTTTTTATAAAAATAAAATATAAGCTTAATATCCCAATAACACCTGTACTGAAAGCACCAATGTACCTTGAGAAAAACAATATTAGTGATGTTAAACAGACTCCAAGAAAATGAAAAAACCATTCACTGCTTCTGGAAGATTGGTTTTTAATTAAGTTGGAAATCGAAGCCGCAAAAATAACTAATCCAAAAATGAAAGGAGCCTCACTCCAAGTGTAGCTATATATCTCAATATAAGAGCCAAATAGAAGAATAAATCCATAAGCATATGCAGATTTTCCAAAAAGCTTTAAAAACACGAGTAGGATACCAGTAATTAAAATTATATTTACCAATTTAGATGACCAGAAAACAGATATACCAGTTAACTTGGATAATATTGCAATAAGTGTCGGATAACCTGCTGGCCATATAGCAAAGTAAATCAGGTCTTGACTACTGCTGTGGCTGGATGTGTACATTCCATTTCCATCTAATAAACTTTGTGCTAAAGCTAGATAATGAGTAGAGTCTGGTGATAAACATCCATCAGTACCAAAATATGATTTAAATAATATGATTGTTGTTATTAGAAATAAAGTCAAAGCCAATCCAATAATATTGATCGCAGTTTCGTTTGTTAATAATTTCTGTGTTGTGTTGTGTTGTGCTGTGCTGTGCTGTTAGTCATTATGAAATAAAATCCAATTAATCAGATGTTCGTTATATATAGCGTTCTTGTCCAACTCGTGGAATCACCATGTCGAACCACCCCGGCGCTGCGTGTCACCCCTCTTTATCCAAGGGGAGAAAAGCTATAACTTAACTAGGATTGCTATAGCTGGTGTACAACGCTAACCCATCCCGAGCTAATCTCCCTGTTTGGAATACAGCATAACCCATGCTGGAATAGCGTCAAGCTGTGTGACGGTCGTTGCGAGGGCGGTCATCCGGTTGAAAGCGTCCCGCTTATTAGCCTCGAAGCAGAGATGCTGCCCGGTCACGCAATCGCCGTGCCCAGTTCGCCGCCAAGACCCACTGTTTCGGTTTCCTCGTCGCCTCAGCACCACCGGCCTACGCCACTACCATCACCCCAGTGACGTCTTGGCCGGAAAGTGACCGAACATTACCGCCCGATGCACGATCCCGGCAGCATCGCCGACACCATACAGCGCGTCATCATCCGTCACATCGATCATGCTCATGCCGCGCAAGATGTAGAGAACGCGACCATGGACGGCCTCGTTCTTCCTTGGATTCCAGGGAATTGCTCTCGCTGTGGCCGATCAACTCCAATATTCGATCAGGGGTCATCATGAATGATCC
>JBATDL010000494.1:0-1603 GCA_049663445.1 Candidatus Competibacter sp. | reverse complement strand
GCCCCACCCGGTAGCAGCGACCCTCGATCCAGCCCTCGACCCCGTCACCCGGATTGTTGCGCAGGTCCGTGGCTATCGGCATCGAGACGCTGGCGGTTTCCGCCAAGGCACGGCCGACCGGGTGTTCGGAACCGCGCTCCAGCGCCGCCGCCAGCGCCAGACAGTGCCGCGCCTCCAGGCCGCTTTCCGGTTCTACCGCCGCGACCTGCGGCCGGCCGTAAGTCAGGGTGCCAGTCTTGTCGAAAATCACCACCGTCACTCGCGCCAGTGTTTCCAGCGCATGCCCGCGAGTCGTCAGCACGCCCAAGCGGGTCAATGCGCCGGTCGCGGCCACGATGGCGGTTGGAGTGGCCAGCGACAGGGCGCAAGGACAAGTGACCACCAGCACCGACAGGGTAATGCGAAACGCGGTATCGAAATCGCTCAACGACCACCAGACCAACCACACTGCCGCCGCCACCCCTAGCAGCACAGCGACGAACCAGGCGGCGATGCGGTCGGCCAGCAGGGCCAGCCGCGGTTTCTCGCTCTGCGCGCGATCCAACAAGCGAACGATGGCCGACAGCACGGTCTCGGCGCCGACTTTCTCGATCCGCATCACCAGCGGGCTTTCCACGTTGAGCGCGCCGCCGATCAGCGCGTCGCCGAGCCGGCGGGACAGTGGCAGACTCTCACCGGTTAACAGCGATTCATCCACGCTGCTGGTTCCCTCCTCCACGCGCCCATCGGCTGGGATGGTCTCCCCCGGCCGCACCAGCACCCGGTCGCCGGGCGCCAGTTCTGCGACCGGCACCACCTGTTCGACGCCATCGGCATCCAGCCGGATGGCGCTGGCCGGCAGCATCCGCACCAGCGCCTCGGAAATCTGTCCGGCCCGATGACGAGCGGTCATTTCCAGAAACCGACCGGTCAACAGAAAGAATACGAACATCGTTACCGAGTCGTAGTAGACCTCACCATCCCCTTGCCAGGTGTGCCAGATACTGGCGACAAAGGCGGCGAGCACCGCCAGCGATACCGGCACGTCCATACCGAGTTGCCGGCGGCGCACATCGCGCCAAGCGGCACCGAAAAATGGCTGGGCGGAATAGGCTACCACCGGCACCGCCAGCACCAGACAAATCCAGCGCAGAAAGTCGCGCATCCCGATTTCCATTCCCTGGTATTCACCGGCGTACAGGCCCACCGCCAGCATCATCACCTGCATCGAACCCAGCCCGGCCACTGCCAGCCGCCGCAAGGCCACGGCGCGTTCGCGTTTCTGCAACGCTTCCTGCCGGCTGGGATCGAAGGGATGGGCGATATAGCCGATGGCGGCGATAGCGGCCAGAACCTGGCTGAGCTTGATCTGGCGCTCGTCCCAGCAAAGCAGGGCGCGGTGGGTAGAGTAATTGACCCGAAATTCCAGTACGCCGGGCAAGGCGTTGACGTGGCGTTCGTTGAGCCAGACGCAGGCGGCGCAGACGATGCCTTCCAGAATCAGCGCGGCCTCGCGGGTATGCTCGCCGTCGGCGCGGACAAAACTCTTTTGTAGATCCGGTCGGTCGTACAATTCCAAACCGCGCAACGACTCGGGAGTGAGATCTTCCGGGCGGCGCGAGAG
>JBATDL010000493.1:0-1798 GCA_049663445.1 Candidatus Competibacter sp. | reverse complement strand
GGCCCGGCCCGGCCATGCCTTCACCCTGCCCGAGGCCGATTACGCCGTCTTTGCCGCCGCCTTCCCGTTTGAGGAAACGCCCGACCAGCAGGTCGCCATCGAGGCGGTAATCGCCGACCTGCGTTCGGGCAAACCCATGGATCGGGTGGTATGCGGCGACGTCGGTTTCGGCAAGACCGAAGTGGCGATGCGCGCCGCCTTCGTAGCGGTGCAGGACGGCCGACAGGTGGCGGTACTGGCCCCGACGACCTTGTTGGCCCAACAGCACTACCAGAATTTTCTCGACCGCTTCGCCGACTGGCCGGTACGGGTCGAACTGCTATCCCGTTTTCGGTCGGCCAAGCAGCAGGCCGAGACGCTGAAAGCGCTGGCCGACGGCGGAGCGGACATTCTGATCGGCACTCACAAGCTATTGCAGGGCAGCGTAAAATTCAAACAATTGGGGCTGGTCATCATCGACGAGGAGCACCGCTTTGGGGTGCGGCAGAAGGAGCGGCTGAAGGCACTGCGCACCGAAGTGGACATGCTGACCCTGACCGCCACGCCGATTCCGCGCACCCTGAACATGGCGATGGCCGGCTTGCGCGAACTGTCGATCATCGCCACTCCGCCGGCCGGGCGGCTGGCGGTCAAGACCTTCGTCGGCGAGTGGAACAAGGCGACCATTCAGGAAGCCTGCCAGCGCGAGTTGAAGCGCGGCGGGCAGATTTATTTCCTGCACAACGAGGTGGAGACCATCCAGCGCATGGCCGCGCAAGTGGCGGAACTGGCCCCAACCGCCCGCATCGCCGTCGCCCACGGCCAGATGCGCGAGCGGGATCTGGAGCAGGTGATGCTGGATTTCTATCACCGCCGCTGCAACCTGCTGATCTGCACCACCATCATCGAATCGGGTATCGACGTGCCCAGCGCCAACACCATCGTCATCAATCGCGCCGACAAGCTGGGTTTGGCGCAGTTGCACCAGTTGCGCGGGCGGGTGGGGCGTTCGCACCATCGCGCCTATGCCTACCTCATCGTCCCGAATAGGAAGGCGATGACGACGGACGCAGTCAAGCGGATCGAAGCCATCGAGTCGCTGGAAGATCTGGGCGCGGGCTTCCTGCTGGCCAGTCACGACCTGGAAATTCGCGGCGCCGGCGAACTGCTGGGCGAGGCGCAAAGCGGCCAGATTCACGAGGTCGGTTTTACCCTGTACATGGACCTGCTGGAACGGGCGATACAGGCACTCAAGGCCGGACGGGTGCCGGAGCTGGACCGGCCGCTGGATCACGGTCCCGAGATCGAGCTGCAAAGCCCGGCGCTGATCCCGGACGATTATCTGCCCGATGTCCACAGCCGCTTGATTCTGTACAAACGAATCGCCAGTGCCCGCGACAACGGGGAATTGCGCGAGTTGCAGGTGGAGATGATCGACCGCTTCGGGCTGCTGCCGGTGCCGGTTAAAACCCTGTTTCGGGTGACCGGGCTGAAGCTACGGGCAATACCGGTGGGGGTGAAAAAAATCGAGGCGGGGCCGAAAGGCGGGCGGATCGTGTTCGGGCCGGCACCGAAAGTGGACTCGGCCAAGCTGGTACGGCTGATTCAATCGCAGTCTCGGGTTTATAAGCTGGATGGGAAGGACAAGTTGCGCTTTGTTAAAGAGCTGCCCGACGCAGAGGCGCGGGCGGTGGAGGTGGAGAAATTGTTGGAAGAGATCGGCGGATAAGTCCGCGCTTGCCAAGTACTTCCGAATACTTTCCATCTTACCCGTCCCCGAATTCTCAATGCTCAATGCTCAATGCTCAAGGGAGTAGCC
>JBATDL010000492.1:0-4971 GCA_049663445.1 Candidatus Competibacter sp. | reverse complement strand
GCGTTGTGCCGTCCACACCGATCAACTCATCCAGCGTCGGCAGGGTGGTCGGCAATTGCGGACAGCGGATCACCTCACCGTCAACCACGGGCAGAAAGGGATGATCGCCGCGTGAATCGGAGCAATGGCTAAAGCCCAACTCCTCGGCGAGCCGCAGCGCGTGACTGTTCATTTGCCAACCGGCCGCGCCATGCACGGTAGCCACCGCGCCGAAAATTTCCGCGTAACGATCCACCGCTTTCCGCATTTGCCGCGCCGTCCATTCGCGGTCAGCCCCGGCAACATAATCCTGCCAGAGCACATGATCCCAGCAATGGATGCCGGTCTCGAAACCGGCATCGCGCACCCGCCGCATCACATCACCCGCCCGCCGGCCAATGTCTGGACCGGGCAACAACGTTCCGTACAACAGGGTTTTCCAGCCGTAATGCTCGATGACCGAGGTCCGCTTGACCTTGCCGAGAAAGCCACGCCGGAAGACTCGTCGAATCGCCCAACCGGTGTGATCGGGACCGAGACTCAACAGGAACGTGGCATCCGTCCGATGCTGGCGAAAAAGTTCGACCAACCGCGGCACACCCTCCAACGTCCCGCGCAGGGTATCGACATCGACCTTGAGAGCCAGCAATGGCGCTGACACCGTTCAGTCGACCAGCGTGCCGGCATCGGCCACATGGGTGCGATAGGCCTCGAAAATCCGCCGCAACGCCTCGTCCATGGTCACTTTCGGCTGCCAGTCGAGATCGGCACAGGTATTGGCGATCTTCGGCACCCGCTGCTGCACATCCTGATAGCCCTTGCCGTAATAGTCATTCGCGGTAGTTTCGATCAACTGCACTCTGGCCGCGTTGTCGCGGTATTCCGGGTAGTCTGCCGCCAGTTCCAGCATTCGGGTCGCCAGTTCGCGCACTGACAAATTGTTGTGTGGATTACCGATATTGTAGATTTTTCCGCTGGTCATACCCCGATCATTGGCGATGATTTTCATCAGCGCATTGATACCGTCGTCGATGTAGGTAAACGAACGCCGCTGAGTGCCACCATCGACCAGTTTGATCGGCTCCCCCCGCGCGATCTGACCCAGAAATTGAGTGATCACCCGGGAGCTGCCTTCCTTGGGGGTGTTGATCGAATCGAGACCGGAACCGATCCAGTTGAAAGGGCGAAACAGAGTAAAGTCGAGCCCCTGCTCCATACCGTAGGCCCAGATCACCCGATCCATCATCTGCTTGGCACAGGCATAGATCCAGCGGGGTTTATTGATCGGCCCGTAGACCAGCGGTGAATCCTCGGGATCGAATTCCGGGTCCGCGCACATACCGTAAACCTCGGAGGTCGAGGGAAAAACCAGTCGCTTGCGGTACTTGACGCAGGATCGCACGATCGGCAGGTTGGCCTCAAAGTCGAGTTCGAACACCCGCAGCGGCTCGCGCACGTAGGTCGCGGGCGTGGCGATGGCCACCAAGGGCAGCACCACGTCGCATTTTTTGACGTGGTATTCGATCCACTCCCGGTTGATGGTGATATCGCCTTCGAAAAAATGAAAACGCGGATGATCAAGCAAATCACGGACGCGCTCATCCTGCATGTCCATGCCGTGAATTTGCCAATCGGTGCCGGCCAGGATGCGCTGGGACAGGTGGTGACCGATGAAGCCATTGACGCCGAGAATGAGGACTCTTTTCATTGCGGAAAGGGTTCCGATGTTTTGAAGATGGATTTGAAGTGGGCGTTGCCTGGCGCTCTCAATCGCCCAACCGCCACGGACCGGGACCGAGCCGCTCAGTCAGTGACGCGGGCGTAACCCGTTCACCAGCAATCTCCAATGCGGGAACGAACAGTGCGCCGCCACCGGCGCAACGCGCAACCAACCGGTCGCCGGCCCGTTCAAGCAGGGCTGTTATCGCCGGTGTGGCTGCTTCGATCACCCGGCTGCTTAGAACCCGGGCTGGCTGCCCGGCCACGGTGGTGAACGCACCCGGATACGGTGGCGCGACCGCACGGACCAAGTTGTGAATCCGCGCTGCTGGCCAGCTCCAGTCGATGCGCCCGTCCTCGGGCTTGCGGCCAGAGAAGTAGCGGCCCTTGGATAAATCCTGTGCGATGCGCGGCGCCGTGCCGGCGAGCAGCGCGGGCAGCGCGCGGCACAAAGTGAGTTCAGCGACCAGGGTCACCTTGTCGAACACCTCCCGCGCCGTATCGTCGGGCAGAATGGGCACGGCGGTCTGACCCACGAGGTCGCCCGCATCGGGCTTGGCGGTCATGTAGTGCAAGGTTGCCCCGGTCTCGGTTTCGCCATGAATGATCGCCCAGTTGACCGGCACCCGGCCGCGATACTTCGGCAGCAGCGAGCCATGCATATTCAGGGCGCCACGCGCGGCAATGGCCAGCAGTTCCGGCGCCAGCATCCGCCGATAATAGAACGAAAACAGGAAATCGGGAGCCAGTTCGCGAATACGCCGCAATTCCTCCTGGACGTTTGGGTCTTCCGGCGCGATGGCTGGAATGCCGTATTCGGCTGCGGTGGCGGCGACGCTATCGAACCAGATTTGCTCGCTGGGGTTGTCCTCGTGGGTGAAAACCAGCGCTACGTCAACGCCGTGCGCGAGCAGCACCTTGAGGCAGCGCACCCCGACGTTGTGATAGGCGAAAACGACGGCGCGAGGTCCGCGCCTTCCCTCTCCCAGTGGGAGAGGAGTTGGGGATAAGGGCTCTGAGGATTGCTGGATCATGGCGTCAACCTTCCTCTTCGCGCCGTTCCAGAATCGCCTGTATGGTGAAGCGCGGGCGCTCGCGCACCTGTTGGTAGATCCGGCCAATGTACTCGCCCAGTAACCCGATGCCGAACAGCAGGATACCCATCAACAGGAAGTTGATCCCGAACAACGTGAACAACCCCTCCGCCTCCGGACCGACAATCAGCCGGCGGATCGCCAGATACACCACAAATGCGGCCGATGCCAGCGACAGCGCGATACCCGCCAGCGAGAACATCTGCAAGGGCACCAGCGAGAAACCCGTCACCAGATCAAAGTTCAATCGGATCAGCTTGTACAGCGAATACTTCGACTCGCCGGCGGCGCGCTCGGCGTGGGCCACCGTGACCTCGGTCGGGTTGGCGGCGAAGGTGTAGGCCAGCGCCGGGATGTAGGTGCTCACCTCGCGGGTAGACACGATGGCTCTAACGATATCGCGGCTGTAGGCGCGCAACATGCAGCCCTGATCGGTCATCCGGATGTGGGTGATTCGCTCGCGTACCCGGTTCATCAATCGCGAGGCGACATGCCGCCACAGACTGTCCTCGCGTTTTGCCCGGATGCTGCCCACGTAGTCGTGGCCTCGATCCATCACCGCCAGCAGCTTGCCGATTTCCTCGGGTGGATTCTGCAAGTCGGCGTCCAGGGTAACCACTCGCTCGCCCCGGCAATATTCGAAGCCGGCCATGATCGCCATGTGCTGGCCGCAGTTGGTATTGAACAGGATGACCCGCGTCACGTCCGGCCGGGCCAGAAACTGATCCTTCAGCAGCGCCGCCGAACGGTCGCAGCTACCGTCGTTGACGAATAGCACCTCGTAGGACACGTTCAGCGCGTCCAGCGCCGGGTAGAGGCGCGCGAACAATGCCGGCAGGGTCTCCTGCTCGTTGTAGACCGGAATGATGACGGAAAGCAGCGGCACGCTCATCTCAAATTCTCGCTTCCGCCAGCACTTCGGCGACCGCCGCGCAAACCCGTTCCACATCGGCGCGGGTCATGGCCGGAAACAGCGGCAGCGTCACCGTTTCGCGGGCGATTCGCTCGGTATTCGGCAATTCCCCTTCGCGATGGCCACGGCGGCGGAACAGGGTGGTGAGATGCGCGGCTTCATAGGAGATGCCCGTCCCGATGCCGCGCGCCTCCAGAGCATCCCGAAACTGTTGGCGGTCGCCGCGCAGCCGGTCCAGCGGCAACAACGGTGCGAACATGTTCCAACTGTGTCCGGCTTCGTCGCCCGGATAACCCGGATGCGGCAACAGACAGGGAGGATCGGTACGCAGCATCTGGAAATAATCGGCCACGAGTTCGCGGCGTCGGGCGTTGAATTCCTCCAAGCGGGCGAGCTGGCCGAGACCGATCCGCGCGTTGACATCGGGCAGATTGAACTTGCCGCCGGGGAAAGCCACATCGCGGGTACCGTCCGGCAAGCGGGTGATACCGTGGAAACGCAGCGTTTCCACTTCGCGCGCCTCCGCTTCGTCGTTCAGCACCAGCGCCCCGCCCTCGATCGCGGTCATGTTCTTGTTGGGGTGGAAGCTGAATACCGTGAGATCGCCGAACCCGCCGATCCGCCGGCCGCGCCAGCTCGACCCGATGGCCAGCGCCGCATCCTCGATGACCCGCAATCCGTACCGCCCCGCCATCGCGTACAGGCGATCCATATCCACCGGCAATCCCGCGAAGTGGGTCGGCATGATCGCCTTGGTGCGTGGGGTGATGGCGCGCTCGACCGCATCGAAATCGAGGTTACGGCTGATCAATTCGACATCCACGAAGACCGGAGTCGCGCCGACCTTGGCGATCATGTTGGGCGCGGCGAAGAAGGTTTGCGACGGGGTGATCACTTCGTCGCCGGGACCGATGCCGCACAGTTGCAGGGCGACTTCGAGCGCGGCGGTGGCGGAGTTGAGCACACGCACTGGCCGGCCATCCAGATAATCCGATAGCGCCGCCTCGAATTTTTTAACCTGCGGGCCGGTGGTGATCCAGCCGGAACGCAACACTTCGACCACGCCGGCGATGGTGTCCTCGTCCAGCGTCGGCCGAGCGAAAGGCAGATAGGGAAGCATTCTCCTCTCCCCCTTTGCGGGAGAGAGGCTGGGGGTGAAGGGTGGAAGCGATGCCATTCAGGATCTCGCAAGTAGATAAACGCCGATGATGATGAAACCGATACCCAACCCGCGCCCACCGGTAAGCGCCTCACCGAACAGATACC
>JBATDL010000491.1:0-4562 GCA_049663445.1 Candidatus Competibacter sp. | reverse complement strand
TTGCGGCACGACCGGCTGCGGTTCAGGCAGCAATCCCGATGTCGGCGCCGTCTCGTAAAGACCATCGGTATCCTGCGGATCGGAGGGATAGATCGGCTCCGGCTGTGGGGTCGCTCTGGCGTAGTCGTCGGTTCGCGGCGCGGGATAGGCTGGATATGCCGGGGGGGACGTGGTCGCACCAGGCGAATAGGCAGGTGGCTGCTGATAGGAACCGCTGCCCGGCGGATAAGCCGGTTGCTGGTAGGATCCACCGCCTGGTTCCGGCGGATAAGGCCGGGCCGGCACGCTGCCATAATAGGCGTTCGGGTTGGCCGGCGGCGCCGCGTAGGGGTCCGGCGCCGCTGGATAGGGCGCGGCCGGGTAGCCGGAAGAGTACTCTCGCGGCAGGAGAGGATCTTGTTCGAGCGTCCGTCCCGCAGCTACCGGCGGTGCGGGCTGCGGCTGGGCATAGGTCTGCGGCGGGCGCGTGCTGCGATTCACCACCGGTGCCCTGTACGGTTGTTGCGAGTACGGCGGCGGCGCACAAGCAACCGCCCCCAGCGCCAACACCAGCACTCCAAGAGAAGACTGAAACCCTTTATTCATCGATTTTCCCCACGGGTCCGGCGATCCCGATCAGGCATCCCCGCACCTCAATCAAATCCATCATTAGGCGTAACTGTACCCTTTCATCATCCCCGCCGCCATGTACGGTCAACAGGATGCCGGCGGGTGGGCTTGGCCAACCACGGCGGCTGTGTTTCATTGCATCAGTCGCCGAAAGAAATCGCTCATCCCTCCCGAGCTCTCCGCATCTTCGGATGCATCCGGGGCCGTTTCGCGCGGTTTGGAGCGCCGGGCGGCGGACTGACCGCCGCAGGAGGTTGATCCGCGCGGTCCGGAACCGGCCAGGAATGGCACCGGCTGGCCACTCCGACAACCCTGGCCGACCTGTAAGCCGCTGTGTGGCTCCACCCGGATTTCCTCGACCCCCACCGGCAGCGGCGGGTCCAGCGGCTCCAGATTCAAACCCGCCATCAAATCCATCCAAACCCGTAACGCACCGCTGGAGCCACTCAGGCCAGTGGGCTTGTTGTCATCGCGCCCCAACCAAACCACCGTCAACCGATTGCCGCTAAAACCGGCAAACCAGCTATCGCGATAATCATCGGTGGTACCGGTCTTGCCAGCGATGTTCAAATCCGGCGACAGCTTGCTCTTCATGGCGCTGGCAGTACCTGCCTTTACCACCTGCTGCATAGCGTTAATCACCAGATAGACTGGCCCCGGCTCGACCACCTTCTCCACCTCCAGCGTGTAGTGCTGCAGCGACTTACCGGTGGTGTCGGTCACTTCGCGAATGGCGCGCAGCGGCATGCGAAACCCATTGCCGGCGATGGATGCATAAACCTGCGCGACCTCAAAAGGTGATACGTCCAGTGCGCCCAGTAGCAGAGAGGGATACGGCTTGAGATCGCGCTTCAGCCCCAATCGCTGGAACATTTTCACCACGTTGATGACACCCATGTCCAGACCGACCCGCACCACTGGAATGTTGTAGGAACGGGCCAGCGCGTCTCGCAGCGTGACCCGGCCGTGGTAGCGTTTGTCGTAATTGGCCGGGGTCCAGCGCTGGCCACCCGAGGTGTAGACCAAGGGGCTATCGTTCAACAGCGTCATCAGGGTATAGCGCTCGGGTTGCTCCAGCGCGGTCAGATACACCGCCGGCTTGACCAGTGAACCCGCCGGCCGCTTGGCGTCGAACGCCCGGTTGAAACCGACCCTCTTCGGTTCGCGGTCCCCCACCATCGCCAACACCTCGCCGGTCTGGGTATCGGTCACGACGGCGGCGCCCTGCAGTGGCCGGGCCTTACGCTGGCTTTTTTCCAGCACCGGTAACTTATTGATCAGCGTGTTCTCCGCCACCGCCTGCACCCGCGGGTCGAGAGTGGTAAACACCCGCAACCCTTCCGTCACCAGATCCTCGGCGTTGTAATATTGCCGCAGTTGCCGCCGCACCAGATCCAGAAAGGCCGGATAGGCGGTGATGCCGCTAGCTGCTTTGACCGTCACATCGAGCGGCATCTCCTTGGCGACAGTGGCGTCTTCGGCGCTGATCAGGTTCTGTTCGACCATGATATCCAACACCAGGGCGCGGCGCTCCTTGGCGCGATCCGGGTGGCGGCGCGGGTCGTAGTACGAGGGTCCCTTGATCATACCCACCAGCAGGGCGATCTGATGCAGGTCCAGATCCTCCAGCGACTCGCCAAAATAGAACTGGCTGGCCAAGCCGAAGCCGTGAATCGCCCGACTGCCGTCCTGTCCCAGATAAATGGCGTTGCTGTAGGCTTCGAGGATGTCATCCTTGCCGTAGCGCGCATCGATCAAGATCGCCATGAGGATTTCGTTGATCTTGCGCGTGAAAGTCCGTTCGTTGCTTAGAAACAGATTTTTGACCAACTGCTGGGTCAGGGTGCTGCCACCCTGCACCGTCCGCCCGGCGCGCAGATTGGCCAGCATGGCGCGAAAAATACCCTTGGGATTGATGCCGGAGTGCTCGAAAAACGAGCGATCCTCGACCGCCAGCAGAGTATCCACCAGTGCCGGTGGCAAATCCTTGCCCTTGAGCAAAATGCGATCTTCATAGTGCGCGGGATAAATGCCGGCGATCTCCGGCGGGTCCAGCCGCAGCAGGCCCGGCGTTTCCTGCCCGTCCAACCTGGCTAGTTCGACCAGGATGTTACCAGCGAATACCAGACGGATCTGGCGTGACGGCTCCGTGCCGTCCCAAAACGCGAACTCACGGGTCACAACCTCGAAAGTTCCCCCTCGCCGGGCGAAGGTGCCCGCACGGTCCGGCGACTTGCCGCCACCCGGCGGCGGCGCACAAACTTCCGGCGGTGGGGGTTGTGACTTGCGCCGGAGCGGACGTTTGCCGCTCGGGACCGACGGTGGCGCTTCCGGACAATTCACATCGTGGTAATTCAGTAGCTTGAGTTCCTGGGCAAAGGCATCGGCACTGAGCGACATGGTTTCGAACAATTCCAGAGGCCGGGCGAAAACCTTGGCGGGCATGGCCCAGCGTTTCTGGTCGAATTCGGCGCGGATGACCGCATCCAGATACAGCATGTACAGGCTCAGCCCGAGCACGCCCAGCAGCAAGCTGCCCAGCAGCAGCGAAAAAAAGAGCGACGATAAGGAGCGCAGCACGTTCGGGCCGGCCCTGCCGGGCCGCACCCTAGCGCTCGTTTTGGGTTTTTGGGAAGATTTGCCTTTAGCCATGCCTGTTCCAGTCCGGGCGTGCCGCGCCTTTCAATCCACTTGGCGCGACACGGTGTTTCTATCTTATCCTACGGCCTCGTTTTTTCGACTCGGAGTCCGACGCGTGCGCCCTGCCAACGAAGCCCTTGACCAGACCGCCCTGATCGCGGCGCTTTTGCAACCGGACCGCTACCCGCACTCGGTCACCACCGTCGAGCATTTGCAGACCCATATTTCGCATGTCCTGCTGGCCGGGGACTACGCCTACAAAATCAAAAAACCCCTGAATCTGGGATTTCTGGATTTTACCAGCCTGGCTCGCAGGAAATACTACTGTGAACAGGAATTGCGCCTGAACGGCCGGCTGGCGCCGGATCTCTACCTCGATTGCGTACCGATCGGCGGCAGTGCCACCCGGCCGGTCCTGGGCGCCAACGGGGAAGCCATCGAATACGCCGTCCGCATGCGCCGCTTCCCCCAGGAGGCGCTGCTGGATCGGGTGCTGGCCACCGGCCGACTGGAAAACCGGCATATGGATGCTCTGGCCCGGCAACTGGTCGCTTTTCATCACGCCATCGCCACGGCCGACCCGGCCGAGCCGTTCGGCACTCCGGAACGGGTTCGCGGACCGATGATGGACGACTTTACCCATACCCGGCCGCTGCTGACCGATCCCGCCGACCTTGATGCCCTGGCCGCCGTGGAGCGCTGGACCCTGGCGACTACCGAGCGGCTGTGGCCGCGACTGGCGGAACGCAAGGCCGGCGGCTGGATCCGCGAATGCCACGGCGACCTGCATCTCGGCAACCTGGTGCTGGCCGACACCGGGCAGGTCACGATCTTTGACTGCATTGAATTCAACGACGACCTCCGCTGGATCGATGTCATCAACGACCTGGCCTTTCTGCTCATGGATCTGCGCTTCCGCAGCGCTGGCGGCTGCGCCCAGCGGCTGCTCAATACCTATCTGGAATACGGCGGCGACTTCGCGGGAATGGCGCTGCTGTCCTATTACCAAGTCTACCGAGCCATGGTGCGCGCCAAGATCAACGCCATCCGGGCCGGCCAGGATGATATCCCAGAACCGGACCGCGCCGCCGCCCGCGCCCTGTGCCGCGATTATTTGCGGTTGGCGCTGGTGCTGACCCAGGAACCGACGCCGTTTCTGTTGATCACTCATGGTCTCTCCGGTTCCGGCAAATCGCGTCGGACCGGACAATTGCTGGAAATATTCCCCGGCGCCATCCGCCTCCGCTCCGATGTGGAACGCAAGCGGTTGTTTGGTCTCGGCCCTCCGGACGACAGCGGCTCCACCTTGGGTG
>JBATDL010000490.1:0-2809 GCA_049663445.1 Candidatus Competibacter sp. | reverse complement strand
TTGTTGAAGGGCAGGAACCACGAGCCCTTGCCGCGCAGCTCGGTACACATCCGCACCTCGCTGTCGTCCACCGCGAAGTGCACGGCGCAGCGACCGAACTCGAACAGCCGTTCGCGCGGGTCGCGGTCGCGTTGGTACTGCTGGACGGCGTCTTCGACGGTCTGCTTGGTGAGGCTGTTCTTCAGCTCGAAAGTGGCGATAGGCAGGCCGTTGATGAACAGGCCCAGGTCGAGCGCGCGGCGCGTTTCGTCGCTGCTGTAGGCGAGCTGGCGGGTGATCGAGAAGCGGTTCTGGGCGTGCAGCGCCTCGGCCTTGGCGTTGCCCGGCGAGGGCGTGCCGTAGAACAGGTCGAAATGCAGCGGCCCGTGCGCTACGCCCTTGCGCAGCACGTCGATGACGCCGCGCTTGCCGATTTCGGATGAGAGGCGGGCGAGGAATTTGAGGCGGTTGATGTCTTTGGCGTCGTTCACGTCGGCCAGCGCCAGTCTCTTGAACGCTTCGGGCTGGGTGGCGCGCAGGAAGGCGAAGAGCTGCGGCACGTCGAGCGCGTGGGCTCGGTCGTAATCCTGGGCGCTGCCGGCGATGTAGCCGGTGCCGCCGTAGGGCGTCGGTGGATTGGCGATCTGGTTCGGAACGGCGGCGAAACCGTCCGTGCCGGTCATGTGCCGCATGATCAGCGTTTCAAGGCCCTTTTCGCTGGTGTCGGTGGTCACGGATGGCGCTCCATCAATTACCGGCCTACAGAATAGTTAATTTATTTTCAATAAGCTGCATAAACGTCCTTGCCTTCCTAAGCTATTGCATCAATTACCCATCAATTACCCATCAATTACCCATTCATCGACACTCAGGCCCAGTACGGTACATATTTCATCAGTTTTCTGGCCGCATCTTCATCGAAGGGTCTGATCATGCCGGCCTCGACTGCTTCGCGAATGTAGCGCGACACGGTCGCTTTATTCCTTTCCTCGACACCGAACCGCCCCCGCAGTGAGGCATTGGTCAGATAGTCCCGCGTCACCCGTTTCAAGCAGGCGTGCAGATAGCACGCTCTTATCCGGTCCGCCTTGTCCATGTTTTTTAGCGCCCGATGCGCAAACAGCACGACCCGCGTGAATCCCGGCGGCACCTCAAAAAGCGGCGCCGGAAGCTGAAACCGCTCAATCTGGGCGATCACTTTGTCAATGCCGCTGCCACGCTCCTCACAGATGCGGAACCGCCGCATCAACGAAGCCAGTGTTTCGTTGCGCGACTTCGGCGGCGTGTCCACGAAGCGTTGGGTATCGACCAGCGGTTCGCCGGGATTGGTAATCTCGATACGATCATTGAATATCTCGATCATCGGCCCCGCGCCGGTGACGAAGAAATCCTGATGGATTAACGCATTGGCAACCAATTCACGAATCGCCAGTTCGGGGAACATGGGCACTATCCGACGCAAGGCTTGCCCGATAACCTCATTCGAGGGCAGCAATCCGTTTACATAACCGACCAGGCCCTCGAAACCGCTGGCGTAACCCTTCGCACCCACCTGCTCCTTCAGCGTCTCGATGCGGCTCGTGCCACGGTACTGGATTACCCGCGCCGCCTTGCGCTTCAGCGTAGCAAAGTCATCCAGCCGCTTGGCAAATAGAACCGCGCCGAGGTTGGTAATGTTCCAGCCACCAGCCTCGCAGCGGCCGATCAGGCCGTCATCAGCCAGGGCTTCGAGAATACCATCGCGATTGCTCGGCAGCGATTGTTCGAGCAGGTCGAAGTAGGCCGGATAATCCAGTAAGCGCAACACCTCGTCCGCGCTTGCGCGTTCAACGGCAATCAGATCCTCGAAGGGTGTCTGGTCGAAGATTCGCCACAGCTCACGCTCACGGTCGGGTGCCTCCTTCAATGGCTTCTTGACGGAACCGATGCGAATGAACGCCTCATTCTGGAATCGCACCGGATGACGAAAGGCTCGGCCGATCTCCAGCAGCACCACCGGCCGGTCCTCCAGCGTCAGATCGGAAAAGCGGAAGTGAATTTTCGGTGTGAGCAGCCGCAGCAACCAAGTCTCCAACGGCTCGTTGCCTTTCTTGCTGGCGGCGGGCGTAAAGCGGGTGCCGACGATGCGATGGGTCTCGTCTTCAACACCCCAGACCAGATACGCGAAGGCTTTTCCGCTGTAAGCCGCCGCGTTGGCCAAGGCCGAAAGGTACTCACCAATCTCTTGAGGATCGGTATTGTCGGCCTTGAACTCCAGCCATTCGGTTTCATGCGGCAACTTGCACAGCTCGCGGACCAGACCGGCCAGATAGTCAGCACTTCGATCGGTGGTCACTCGGCGGCCTCCTCGTCAGCGGCTTCGGTCTCGTCGCCCAGCTCGGCGTCGTCCTCGGCAGTGTCGAGCGGCGCTTCATCGGGTAGCCGCGCCGCTGCCTTGCGCACATCGAGTTTGCCGGTCACCACGTCGGCGACGAGGCGGGTGCGGTACTCGCGGAGAAGCTCGATCTCGCGTTCGAGGCGGGAGATGGCGGTGTCGAGCGGTGCGGTACCTTTGCCGATTGCATTAACAATCTCATACTGCTCCGCGGGTGGCGGCAATGCGACTGCTCGCGATGCTGTTGCCGACAGATTGATGCGAAGGCGGGTCGCACCGGTCGATAAACACGCCGTCGCTACGGCAGCGGTTGCGGACAGATGCGGCGCTAGAAACTGTGCATCGACCATTCCTTCGCGAAGGCGGAATCTAAAGCAATCAGCTTTCACCATCGCTGGTTCAATGCCAACTGGAGCAACGCAGGCTCGCCCAGCCGGAATCCTCTCATCACCCAAT
>JBATDL010000489.1:0-2380 GCA_049663445.1 Candidatus Competibacter sp. | reverse complement strand
GAAGCACTGGCTGCACGTTCTGCGTGATCCAGTCTGGCAGCCGATGCCGCACGGCTTGCGTCCACTTGCCGGCCTGGCTGCGACTGGTCGGCAACTCGCCACCTTCGCCGATCAGGTCCGGGATCAGCTTGCGAATGTCGTAGGTCAGGTCGATGTCTTCGGAGAAGCGGTCGATGACCTTGTAGACCTTCGACAGCGAGGTGCCACCTTTGAAGGTCAGATCGGCCGCCAGCGGCGCCTCGAACAAGGCGCGCAGCGTCCACACCACCCACACGTCCTTTTCGAGCAGGTGGACGGGGCGGCCGGTTTTGGCCCGCCCGTATTCCAGCGCCTCGCGTTGATCCTTCTTGCTCAGGTCGAAGAAATACTCAGCCACGCGCGGCTTCCTCGCCGATGGCCCGTGCCATCCAGCCGGGCAGCGCCGCCCGCGCCGAAGCCAGCGCCTGCCATTCGGCGTGGGGAAGGGTACGGCGCAACGACGCCAGCGACTTGCCGACGTGCGTGGGTCCAATCCAGGCCAGTGCGCGCACGGCTGCGCCGGCCGGCCGCGTGCCCAGTGCCAGCATCCAGCGCGGTGCATGCTTGACCAACACTTCCGAGCACCCGAGCTTCAGCTTCCGGGTGCGGCCGGAAGTCAGATAGACCTCGCGGATGGGCACTTGCTGCGTCAGGCCCAGAGCATTGGCCGCACTGGCACCGTGTGGTACGACGACTTCACCGCTTTGTTCGGCCAACGCCTTGACGACCTTCTCGGGAGCGGGCGGGCGCGAGCCGAACCGGCCGGAAACCGGAGCGGCATAGGCACCACGCGCCACGCGCAACAGCTTGCCGGTCTTGGCGAGCCGCGAGAACGCTTGATCCACCGCCGATCGGCTTCCCAGGTGCAGGAACTCCTTGGGCGACAGCACACCTCCCTCGGGGAGAGATCGTGCTTGTTGCAGGATGGTCTCGGGCAGCGTGTTCATGGGGCATCTCTGGAAAAGAGAAATAATATGCTAGTTTCTGACATCTTGCAGCGACAAGCAGGGTGACAGTGGCTCTTCTCTGGCGCAGTGCCGGACAAGCGTCGCGGGTTGCGCGCGATTTTTGGATAAGTTGTCGCTATCGTAGTCTGGCTACGACCCTTTTGGTCGGGGAAGGTCTGTTTCTGTTCTGAATTCCCGCAGGTCGGTATTGGCCGCGAAACGCGCCTGCCCTTCCCTGCGATGCACGACCGGTTCGGCGTCGAAAGCCGCTTGGTACACCTCCCCATAGCGCCGTCGTAAATCCGAGCGCCGGCGAGGATCGGAAAAGCGAGCGATTTGCTTTTCGATCCAAACCCGATCCAGAGGAAAATGGGGGATTTCTTCAACATGACCAACGCAGTCATCGTCCAGCCTGGACGCTGAACCCATCTCTGGATCGACAACAGGTTCAAAGGACTCGAAGGACTCAAAAGGCTCGAAGCGATCCAGAAAATCCGATGGCGGTTCCAGATCGATCTGGGCATCTTCCTGCGATGCGCTCGCTGCCGTTAGGGTTGCCGATGTCACCGGTATCACCGGTGTCGTCACGGTGGATCGCTCAAAATCGGGTGAGCGCACCGATGTGGGCCGCGCGACCCGAAAATACTCCGGCAGTTGTGGCCAGCATTCCCGCAGTCGCGCGCGAACGAAATTCACACCCGGTATTCGCTCACCGGCTTGACGCACCAGACACCAGGGACAAGTAGGCAATTCACCGTAATCCTGACGCTTTCCCGGCAGCAGCACCGGACCACATTGAACACAGTACCCGCCGCTCAACCAGTCTATTGGCACCCGACCGACCCGCAACCGCGCGACCGCAACCGGATCGAGCTTGGGCGCGTACCGCGGACGGGCGGCCATGGGGATGGTCAGCGCCGCGCCGATCGTGGACGTTTCAGCCCAGCACGCGCCAGCAGATAAGCATCCCGCGACAGGACTTGCGGTGTGGGAGCGTCACGGTCCTGCAATGCCCGCAGGGTCGGTTCACCCGGAACGCCGATCCCGCCGACGGTGCGCATGAGGTCATAGACCCGGCGCAACCAGGCGTCCAGCGCCAGTTCGGACGGACACACGGTTTCGTCCGGATCGGACAACAGGCGGCGGGCTTCCTCCAGCACTGCCTGTTGGCGTTCGCCGGCGACGGAGAAACGCAGGACCTGATCCTTGGGGACTTCCCAGAGCACGTCCAGGACACCGTCGCGGCCGGCCGTGCCCGGTTGCAGCGCCCCGGCCTGACGGTGGGTGAGACCGAATACCCGCACCAGCTCCAGATGCAAGGCGGCACGCGCATCGATCGCCCGAATCGCCTGGAGGCGTTCCTGAATCCGCGCCTCGCTCCAGGGGTACGGTGGGACCTCGGCCTTGGTCTCGGC
>JBATDL010000488.1:0-3731 GCA_049663445.1 Candidatus Competibacter sp. | reverse complement strand
ATTTCGGCTTGCTCGTAGTAAGGCAGCAATTCCCGATACGCAATCGGCCAGGGCAAGCATTGATGCGCCGGTTCGGCCTCGAATTCATGCGGCTCGAAGCGGGCCAAGGCCGCGCCGTACCACTTGGTCTTGCCGCCCAGATTGAAATATTCCTCCGGCTCGAAGGTTCGGCCATTCTTGTCCAGCCAGTGCTCCTTGCTCTTGAAAATCCCCTGCCGGATCACCTTATCCACGTCCAGGGTGCTGCCGTCGCGCGGAAGTTCCTGGCCCTTCTCCAGCAGTAGCACCCGGCGACCGGCGTGCGCCAAGGCGTAAGCCGCCGCCGATCCGCCCGCGCCGGAACCGACGATGAGGGTGTCATAACGTTCGTTCATGGTGGTGTGTCCTTCTCAAAAAACCGCCGCCGGGGCGATGACCGCCGCCGTGGAGCCACGGGTCTTGGCATGGGTGACGGTGAACAGGAATTCGTGGACGCCGCGTCGCGCCAACTCTTCGGTCGCCAGATTCTCCAAGCCGAACAACCCCATCTTCACATACATGGTCTGAGGAACCAGAAAGGGGCGTTCCGGGTCTTCGCCGGGGACCGATCCGTAGCTCCAGGTGTCGGCGCCGGTCAGCGCGATGCGCTGCGCGTACAGCCAGTTCACGACGTCCAGGCCGGGACCCGGCTCGCCGGAGAGAAATTCGGTGTTGTCCTTACCCCACAGCTCGCCCCAGCCGGTATGAAACAGCACGGCGTCGCCGGGCCGCAGCGCGACGCCCTGTTTTTGCAACGTGCCTTGCACGTCGGCCAGGCTAATCACGTAGCCCTTGGCCAGGCGCTCCACGCCCTTGTAGGCGGCGATGTCGACCAGCACACCACGGGTCACGATGGGCGGCACGGTTTCCGTGCCGAAGCGGTTCAGGCCCCAGGACTCCACCACGTCGCGGGTGGTCCAGCCGTTGTAGAACCGATCACCGATCTGGATGTGGCCGATGGAATCCAACTGGGTGCCAACTTGGAAGGTGCCGACTTGAATCTCGGTGATCCAGTTGATCTGGTTCTTGCCCCAACCCTTGCCGTCGACGTCCGGGCGACGCAGGTTGGTGAAATGAGGTGAAACGTCGACAGTCTGATGCCAGTAGCGGCCGGGAAACTTGGGGGTGTCGTCATCCAGCACCCGACCCAGATCGACGACGGCGCCGGTTTTCACCAGAGCGGTCGCGGCCCGCACCACTTCGGGCGTGATCTCGTTGAGGGTGCCCAGTTGGTCGTCCGCGCCATAGCGGCTCGGCCACCAGGGCTGTACGTCGGCGGGCAAGCCGGAGTGGTCGGCGCGGGAATCCGAGCGGGTCGACGTTCCCGCCTCGCTGGCGGCCCAAATGTTGGGTTGCTGGGCCAGGCACAGACCCAACAGCACCATCCGCAGAGGCGTGGCATGGCGCGATACGATCCGCTTCATGTCAGCCTCCTTGATCGAAACCGGGATAGAGGGTCATGCCGCCATCCACGTACAGCGTGGCGCCGGTGACATAATCGGAAGCATCGGAAGCCAGCCACACCGTGGCGCGGGCGATGTCGTCCGGTTCGCCGACCCGACGAGCGGGAATCAATTTGAGCAGTTCTGCCTCGGCCTCGGGCGTCATCCAGGCGGCGGTGTTGATCGGGGTTTTGATTGCGCCGGGCGAGATGGCGTTGACCCGGATGCGCTGCGGCGCAAGCTCCTGAGCCATGGTCTTCATCATCATGCTCACCCCGCCCTTGGATGTGGCGTAATTGACGTGCCCCGCCCACGGAATGATGTCGTGCACCGACGAAATGCAGATGATCTTGCCGGCGACGTGCGACAGTTCCGGCACCACGCCGCGACGGAGGAATTCGCGAACGGCGGCGCGGGAGCACAAAAATTGGCCGGTCAGATTGATGTCGATGACCCGTTGCCAGTCGGCCAGGCTCATCTCGACCAGCGGTGCATCCTTCTGGAGGCCGGCGTTGTTGACCAGGATGTCGACGCTGCCCCAGGTTTCGATCATTTCGGCGAACATCGCCTCGACCTCGTCTTCGCGGCTGACGTCGGCGCGAATCGCCATCGCTTCGCCGGCGGCGGCCTTGATCTGATCGACCATGGCGTGCGCTCGGTCCGCGCCGCCGGCGTAGTTGACGACCACTTTCGCGCCGGCCGCTGCCAGCGCTTTGGCGATGGCGGCGCCGATGCCGGAACTGGCACCGGTCACCAGGGCGCGTTGGCCCTTCAGCGGGGGTTCACGAGTCTCAGTCAGCGACATAGATTTCTCCTTGCAAAGAATTCAGCATTCGATTCAATTGGATAGAACGGGTTTTACCGCAGTGGGACGCCATGGAAACGGTTTGTTTTTGTCGCGCGCCGCTAAATCGAGCAGGGCAGCCGACAGGTCGGAGCTTAAAACGCCGCCTATTCTCCATTTCCTTGAAATAATCGGATTGACATCAATAACACGGTTAATGGATGATCGATTCATGGCGATACTCATCGTATTAGGTCAATAACAGTTCAATAGGAAATTCTCGTAAAATATCAGTAGGATCTGATGGTGAGCGGCCTAATAAAAACCGGCCGCCACCGAGAATTACCGTGCGATGATTCCGGTGGATTTATCCATCCAACCGGAAAAGCGCCTAGCTCAATGACCAATCTGTCATCAGCAATTTGGTAAATCGTTATCCTGATTGAACCCAATGCGTGGACTTAGCGGGCAACTGGTGTTAGTCATGCGCGATGAAGAAGGCGTGGAGTTTGTAGTTGTTGAAGAGGATGCTTGCCCCCCATTCCAAGGGGTGATAACGCGGGCTTCATTCCAAGCACTGACAAACGAATTTTCCGATCCATAATATTGCATATTCTGGATAGTGCTGGAACTTATGCTGCCATGAGTGGAAGCGATAGGGGCGGCGCTTGCAAAAACCGGGGCCGTACCGAAAGCAGCAATCAGGATGGCTTTGCGAATGATTTTATTCATCGAGTGACTCCTTATTAGGTTAATAGAGAGATAACAGCAGTGGTTAACCTCATTTAGCAACGTCCATGCCAGCGCCGATAATAATATCATTTATAATATTATCAAATAGTTAAAAAGAGCTATCTAAATGGTGATAGCTTGGAAGCACAATGGATTCCGCGATATATCGCAAGGCCGCCGAATAGCGCGGCGGATTATCATCGCTTGCGGAATTATCCTTGATGATTCGGTTTTTCGGCGGGCAATAAACACGCCTTGCGAGGGGATATGGACGGATGGAGATGCGCGAAAACCATCGGTCGGGAACCGATGGTGGAGGGAATAAAAGCAGGCTGAGTTTAGATGGGTGATTTAGGTTTACGGATGTTCAGTTTTTGCATTCGAGAACGCAATGTGCTGGGGTTGAGATCCAGAATGGCCGCCGCACCCTGTTCGCCCTCGATGACCCAGCGGGTGCGCTCCAGCACTTGGAGGATATAGGCGCGTTCCATGGCTTCAAGCGAGCCCACCGGTTCCAGCGCCACCGGCCCGGCAGTGTCTGGTGCCTCCAAGCGCGGGTCCAGCGCGTTGCCAATTTCCAATAGGGGACCCCGGGCGAGAATGGTCGCCCGTTCGATCACGTTTTGCAGCTCCCGGATGTTGCCGGGCCAGGCATAGCGCAGCAGTTGCCCGCATGCTTGGGGCGAGAGATCGTGAATCGTCTTGCCCATCTTCTTGGCGAACTGGTCCAGAAAATAGCGCGCCAGCAGCGGAAT
>JBATDL010000487.1:0-4568 GCA_049663445.1 Candidatus Competibacter sp. | reverse complement strand
AGGCGCGCTGCTGCTGCTGAGCTTCGGCCTGGGCACCCTGCCGGCACTGCTGGCGATGGGCACGGCCGCAGCGGCGCTGGCGGAATTCGTGCGGCGACCAGCGGTGCGCCGCGTGACGGGCAGCCTGGTCATGTTGTTCGGAGGGTACGAGATCGTGCTGGCGGCGCGGATGCTGTCGGGCTGACACCTGTTGGGTGACACCCCCGATATTTTTTATCCGGGTCGTCCCGCGCCACGATTCGCCACACGGCAAGAGTGAACATCGCTCCACAAACCCGGCTGAATTCTGATAGTCTCCAGCTTTTCAGCCGCCCCTACCCTTCCCAGCATCCGTTCCATGACTCCGATTCCCCGCATCCGCGTCAAGATCTGCGGCATCACCCGTTCCAAGGACGGCGTGACGGCGGCCGAGTTGGGCGCGGACGCCATCGGTTTGGTGTTCCATCCGCCCAGCCCCCGCTGCGTGAGCGCGGACGCGGCGCGGCGAATCAGCGCGGCCCTGCCACCGTTCGTCACCACGGTCGGCCTGTTCATGAACGCCGAACCGGCGGCGGTTCGCGCCGTCTTATCCGAAGTTCCCTTGCACCTGTTGCAATTCCACGGTGACGAGGAAGCCGCATACTGCACGTCTTTCGGCCTGCCCTACCTCAAGGCTGTGCCGATGGGCGCCAACGCCGACCTGCGGGATTACGAACGGCGGTTCGCGAGCGCGGCCGGGTTGCTGCTGGACAGCCACGGCGGCGATAAGATGGGGGGTTCCGGCCAGGGTTTCGACTGGACGAGAATTCCCATCGAACGCCGCAAGCCTCTGATTCTGGCCGGCGGCCTGCACCCCGGCAATGTCGCCGCCGCGATCCGCCAGGTCCGACCGCAGGCGGTGGACGTCAGCAGCGGCGTGGAAACCGCCAAAGGCATCAAGGACGCCGCACTGATGCGCGCATTTTTTCGAGGTGTGAACGATTGTGAAAGCCGCACTGCATAACCCGGTCGATTTCAGCCAGTTTCCCGATTCCAACGGTCATTTCGGCCGCTACGGCGGCCGGTTCGTGGCCGAAACGCTGATGGAAGCCCTCCACGAACTGAACGAAGCCTGGCGGAACTGCCGCAACGACCCCGAATTCCTGGCGGAACTGGACGCCGATCTGGCCCATTACGTCGGCCGCCCCAGCCCGCTCTACCACGCCGAACGCTGGAGTCGGCAACTAGGCGGCGCACAGATCTACCTCAAGCGCGAAGACCTCAACCACACCGGCGCGCACAAGATCAACAACACCGTCGGCCAAGCGCTGCTGGCCAAACGCATGGGCAAGACCCGGCTGATCGCCGAAACCGGCGCCGGCCAGCACGGTGTGGCCTCCGCCACCGTGGCCGCCCGGCTGGGGATGGAATGCGTGGTCTACATGGGCGCGGAAGACATCCAGCGCCAAGCGCTGAACGTCTTCCGCATGCGGCTGCTGGGCGCCACCGTGCATCCGGTGACCTCCGGCTCGCGCACCCTGAAAGACGCGCTCAACGAGGCCCTGCGCGACTGGGTCGCCAATGTGGACGACACGTTTTACATGATCGGCACGGTGGCCGGGCCGCACCCCTACCCGCTGATGGTGCGCGAGTTCCAGGCGGTGATCGGCCGCGAAGCGCGTGAGCAGATGCTGACCGAACACAACGCGCTGCCGGATGTCCTGGTGGCCTGCGTGGGCGGCGGCTCCAACGCCATCGGCCTGTTCCATCCGTTTCTGAACGACAGCGAGGTGGCAATCTACGGTGTCGAGGCCGCCGGCTCCGGTATCGACACCGGCCGCCACGCCGCCACCCTGTGCGCCGGCCAGCCCGGCGTGCTACACGGCAACCGCACCTACCTGCTGAACGACGAGCACGGCCAGATCATCGAAACCCATTCGGTCTCCGCCGGGCTGGACTACCCCGGCGTCGGCCCGGAGCACGCCTGGCTCAAGGATATCGGCCGGGTCCAGTACGTCGCCGTCACCGACAACGAGGCTTTACAGGGCTTCCACGATCTAACCCGCATCGAGGGCATCATCCCCGCGCTGGAAAGCAGCCACGCCCTGGCCTACGTCACGAAACTGGCCCCGACGATGCGTCCCGACCAGAGCATCGTGGTCAACCTGTCCGGCCGTGGCGACAAGGACATCCATACCGTCGCCACGCTGGAAGGCATCCAACTGTAAGAGTCTCACCCCATGAACCGAATTACCCGCCGTTTCCAGGAATTGCGCCGCGCCGGGCGCAAAGCCCTAATCCCGTACATCACCGCCGGCGACCCGCGCCCGGAACTGACCGTGCCGATGCTGCACGCCCTGGTCGCGGCCGGTGCCGACCTCGTCGAACTGGGCGTGCCGTTTTCCGACCCGATGGCCGACGGTCCGGTCATTCAAAAAGCCTGCGAGCGAGCCCTGGCCCAGGGCATGACCCTGCGGTGGGTGCTGGAACTGGTGCGCGAATTCCGCCAAACCGACGCGCAGACCCCGCTGGTCCTGATGGGCTATCTCAACCCCATCGAGCGCATGGGCCACGGGGAATTCGTCGTCGCCGCCCGCGATGCCGGGGTGGACGGCGTACTGACCGTGGACCTGCCGCCGGAAGAGGCGGTCGAGCCGATCGAACTGATGAACGCCGCCGGGATCGCTCCAATCTTCCTTCTAGCCCCGACCAGTTCCGTCGAGCGCATCCGCCGCACTGCCCAACTGGCGCAGGGTTATCTCTACTACGTCTCGCTCAAGGGCGTAACCGGCTCGGCCGAGCTCGACATTGCCGGGGTTACCGAGAAACTGGCCATGATCCGGACCTGCACCGATCTGCCGCTGGGCGTCGGTTTCGGCATCAAGGATCCGCCGTCCGCCGCCGCCATCGCCCAGGTCGCCGACGCCGTGGTAGTGGGCAGCGCGCTAGTCGCCAGGATGGGCGAATTGGCCGACGATCCCGAACGAATGCGCCGAGAGGTCGCCGCGCAGATCGCCGCCATGCGTCAGGCCATGGATCAAGCCTGCATGCCCGCCGTTCTCACCGGCTGAACGCCCCACCACACCCCACACCCCGTTGCTCCTCCAGGCATGTCCGGCATCTTGGTCGCCGGCCGCCGGAGGGTCTCCTCAAACCCGGAATCCGTGGCATGAGCTGGTACGAAAAACTCGTTCCCTCCCGCATCCGCACCGACGGCCGCAACAAACACCAGATTCCCGAAGGCTTGTGGAGCAAGTGCGAGGAATGCGGGGCGGTGCTGTATCGGGTCGAGCTGGAGCGCAACCTGCAAGTTTGCCCCAAGTGCGGCCATCATATGTACCTCGGCGCCCGCAAACGCCTGCACAGCTTTCTGGATGAAGCCGAATTGAGTGAAATCGGCGACGATATCGAACCGACCGATTTCCTCAAATTTAAGGACAGCAAAAAATACAAGGATCGGCTGGCCCAGGCGCAGAAAACCTGCGAGGAAAAGGATGCCCTGATCGCCCTGCGCGGCCTGCTCAAGGGCATGCCGGTGGTGGCCGCCGCTTTCGAATTCGGATTCATGGCTGGCTCGATGGGTTCGGTGGTCGGCGAGCGCTTCGTCCGCGCGGCCCGGATCGCCCTGCAGGAACACATCCCCTTCATCTGCTTTTCCGCCAGTGGCGGCGCGCGGATGCAGGAGGCGCTGGTCTCGCTGATGCAAATGGCCAAAACCAGCGCCGTGCTCGCCCGACTGGCCGAGCACGGCATCCCCTATATCTCGGTGCTCACCCATCCGACCACCGGCGGCGTTTCCGCCAGCCTGGCGCTGCTGGGCGACATCAACATCGCCGAACCCAAGGCCCTGATCGGTTTCGCCGGCCCACGAGTGATCGAACAAACCGTGCGGGAAAAATTACCGCCCGGCTTCCAGCGCAGCGAGTTTCTGCTGGAGCATGGCGCCATCGATCTGATCCTCGACCGCCGCGAGTTGCGCGACCGGCTGGCCAGCCTGCTGGCGATGCTGACCGGCCACGACATCCTGGCAGCCTAGACGCGCGCATCGAGACACCGCCTCATGCCCGACCCGCGATTTGCGACCCTGGACGGCTGGCTACGCTGGCAGGAAACCCTGCACCCTCGAACCATCGAACTGGGTCTGGAGCGGGTACGGGTCGTGTTGCGCCGGTTGCAACCGGAACCGCCGCACCACATCGTGATCACGGTCGGCGGCACCAACGGCAAGGGCTCCTGCGTCGCCCTGCTGGAAGCGATACTGCGGGCCGCCGGTTACCGGGTCGGCGCCTACACCTCACCGCACCTGTTGCGCTACAACGAGCGCATTCGCATCGACGGCGCGGAAGTGGGTGACGATGCGCTCTGCCGAACCTTCGCCCGCATCGACGCGGCTCGCGGCGAGATTTCCCTGACTTACTTCGAGTTCGGCACCCTGGCGGCGCTGGAGCTGTTCCGCGAAGCCGGCGTCGAGGTCGCGCTGCTGGAAGTCGGCCTCGGCGGACGGCTGGACGCGGTCAACGTCGTCGACGCCGACACCGCGCTGGTGGTCAGCGTCGGCGTCGATCATACCGATTGGCTGGGATCGGATCGCGACAGCATCGGCTACGAAA
>JBATDL010000486.1:0-2132 GCA_049663445.1 Candidatus Competibacter sp. | reverse complement strand
GGCAATAGCCAGTGCGCGGCCTTTGATCCGGACCGGATTCATGACATTATCTTTAGGCACCCTTTAAGCAAGCAGAGGTTCGCTTCGCTTGCGCATCTGACGCCGGCTCCGAACGATGCGCCAATTTTCACGGTCCAAAGCTGACGAGTTTGAAATGAACGCCGGAACCCTGTACATCATCGCCGCCCCCTCCGGAGCCGGCAAAACCAGCTTGGTCAAAAGCCTGGTGGAAACCACGCCGGATGTTGCCGTCTCGGTCTCCCATACCACCCGGCCCCTCCGTCCCGGTGAGCACGATGGCGTCCACTACCATTTCATCTCTGCCGATACCTTTGCAAGGATGATCGCCGAGGGCGCCTTTCTGGAACAGGCTCAGGTGTTCGGCCACCGCTACGGCACCAGCCGCGCCGCAGTATTGGCTCAATTGCAAGCTGGGCGGGATATCATCCTGGAAATCGACTGGCAGGGCGCCCGCCAAGTGCGGGCGCTGCTGCCGGACAGCGCGACGATTTTCATTCTGCCGCCTTCCCGGCACGCCCTGCGCGAGCGTCTCGCGGGGCGCGGCCAGGACGACCCCGAGGTCATCGAACAACGCATGGCGGCGGCACTGAACGAACTGTCGCACTACGCCGAATTCGATTATCTAGTGGTTAACGACCAATTCGCGGTGGCGCTGGACTCGCTGCGCGCCATCGTGATCGCCAACCGCCAGCGCCGGGCGGCACAACTGGAGCGGCAGCAGGAACTGCTTCGGTCGCTATTGTCTTAATTAATTGTTTTAACTAGTATACTTCGTTCTCACTTCTGACATTGAACCCGGAGCAATTGCTGACATGGCTCGAATCACCGTTGAAGACTGTTTGGATCGGGTGGATAACCGCTTCGAACTGGTGCTGATCGCCGCGCGCCGTGCCCGCGATCTGGCGTTGGGCCGGGAAGCGCTAGTCCCCTGGGAAAACGACAAACCCACCGTCGTCGCATTGCGGGAATTGGCTGAAGGCAAGATCGATCACCTGATCCAGGAAAAATACCGCCAGATGCACGCCGCTCCCGAAGCCGAGTCGCGGCCCGCCACCCACAACGAGACTCCGCCCGAACCGGACTGAGCACCGGCTTCCGACCTTTCAGGAGAACCCAATCTTGCTGAGCGCGACGTTGTGGGAAGTCCGAGACAACAGCCAGCCGTTGCCAAAGCTGGCTGTCGACGACGAATGGCTGGACGATTTGCTTCTCCGCATCGACGACCTCTGCGCCATCGCCAGCGAATACCTTGAGCCGGATCAAGTCGAGCGCCTGCGCGACGCCTGCGGCTTCGCTGCCGAGGCGCACTCCGGCATCTACCGCAAGAGTGGCGAGCCGTACATCTTCCACCCGCTGGCGGTGGCCCGCATTCTCGCCAACGTCCGCTTCGACTACATCACCCTGCAAGCGGCCCTGCTGCACGATGTCATCGAGGACACCCATTACAGCAAAGAGCAGATCAACGCCCGCTTCGGACCGGAGGTCGCCGATCTGGTGGACGGCGTCAGCAAGCTGACTCAGATCCAGTTCAACTCCAAACTGGAAGCGCAGGCTGAAAACTTCCGCAAGATGTTCCTGGCCATGGCCAAGGATCTGCGGGTGATCATGATCAAGCTGGCCGACCGCTTGCACAACATGCGCACCCTCGGCGCCATGCGCCCAGAATCGCGTCGCCGCATCGCCCGCGAAACGCTGGAAATCTACGCGCCCATCGCCGGCCGGCTGGGCATGAACCACCTGCGCCAGGAGCTGGAAAACCTCGGGTTCAGCCACCTGTACCCGCTACGCTTCCGGGTGTTGCAGGACGCGGTGCGCAAGCTGAGTGGCAACCGCCGCGAGATTGTCGGCCAACTTGAAAGCCGCATTCAAACCCGTCTTGAAGAAGAGAGCATTCAGGCCCGGGTCATGGCTCGCGGCAAGCATTTATGGGGCATCTACCGAAAGATGCACAGCAAACACCTACCGTTCAAGGATGTCTACGACGTCTATGCGGTGCGGATCGTGGTCGACGTCGTGGATACCTGCTATCGCGTGCTGGGGGTGATGCACAACCTGTACAAGCCGTACATGAACCGGTTCAAGGACTACATCGCCATCCCCAAGGCCAACGG
>JBATDL010000485.1:0-4372 GCA_049663445.1 Candidatus Competibacter sp. | reverse complement strand
ATATTGGCCTGGTCGGCGACCGACTTGGCGTCGATCTGGCTAGCGGTCGGCTTGGCGGCCACAGTGGCCTGCAACGCCACTTCCCGCGCTACCTTGACCGCAGCCTCGCGGGCATCCTCGCCGGCTTTTTGCGTGGCATCGGCAAATCGCAGGCTCAATTGCCGCACCAAGCGACCGGACAGTTCGTGCATCTGATCCTGGCACACCTGGCCCGCCACCTCCCTCACCAGCTCTTCAAGATCGGCCCGCGCTTCGCTCCGGTAGGTCTCCAGCCGCTGCTCCATCAGCGCTCGCAGCGTGGCTTCGCTGGGTTGGACTTCGCTCGGGTCCGGCGGTCGCCATGCCGCCAACTGCTCCGCGCAAACACGGGTTGCGATCTGGTCGCACGTTTCCTGCTGGCTGGTTTCCAGGTCCCGCCGCAGTTTGGCGACCACATCGTTGATCAGCGGCAGTACCTGTGTCTCAATGGACTCGTAAAAAACCTGTTCGGCTTTTTCAAGGGCGATCGCACCAATTCCATCGGCCGTCATGCCTTCGGCGGTCGGCGTCGCCGCAACGGGCTTCAGCGAGCTGGGTGGGGAGGCGTTGGCGGCATCGAACAGCGCGCTTAACTCTGCGAGAATCGCGCCAAGGGTCTCGGGCATCGCCGGCTTGCTCAGCACACCAATGGCGCCGGCCGCCCGGGCTTCATCCTGATAGGAAGGTTCGTCCTTTGAGGTATACATTGCCACCGGAATTGAGGCGGTAGTGGGGCTGCTTTTGATCTGCCGCACCGCCGCCAAGCCATCCATGCCGGGCATGGTGTAGTCCATGAAGATCGCATCCGGCTGCTGGCCGCGCAGATAGCTCAGCGCCTCCTCAGCCGATTCCACGGTATCCACGGTCATGCCGAAGCCCTGCAACATCTTGCGCAGCATCAACCGCGCCGACTTGGAGTCATCTACAATAAGGACATGTCGGACTGGCATAGACTCTCCTGATTTTTCCGTACAGACTAGCAGGATTTCCCCAAGTTAAAAATGATTCTAACCGAACCGGCGACGCTTATGCAGAGCGCGGGCGCAGCGTCTTACGGTGGTAGTAATCCATGACGATGGCGCAGTACACCGCGAACACCATAAAGGGGAGCGCGATCCGCACCATGCCTTCGATCACCACCAGACGGTCAAGCCAGTTCAGCGCCGGCAACACGAAAGTGTGCGCGGTGTAAATGGGCAGCGACGCTTGACCGAACAGCGCCAGCGGATAGGTCAGCCTTTTCTCACGCGCGCCCAGTTTGAGCCCAAGCATGATGAAACCGGCAAGCAATAAAAATGCCGGGCCAGCGAAAAACAGCCAATACCAAACCCGTGGTGGCGTCTTCACCACGCCGGACACGATGGCGTGTAGACTCAGTTCGCCGCTCGCCAGACCCAGAGCAAAACCGACCACGCTGAGTGACAACGCGACCGGCGCCAACCGTCGCAAAAAAGTCCATTCCTGACCCATACGGACCGCTTTGCGCAACTGGATGCCAACCGGAATCGCCATGATGGCGCTGCCGGACAGTTGCAGGTAGCCATACGGCCCGGACAGCAGATTCAATCGCAGGTACTCCTGCACGCCCAAAGCCGGATCCAGCGGCCAGAACGGCAACCACAGCAGAGCCAGCGCCCAGTGCCCAGTGCCCAGCAGCAAGGCGTTGCGTAGCGGCGTCCGCCCCAACACGCGCAGCCAGAGCGACACTGACAGCAGCGCCAGCGCGTAATAATTCAGAATGCTGTAGGTCTTGAATAGCCAATGGCTGGAGCTGAAATCGCCGGCCAGCCACAAATTAATGTAATCCGGCACGCAAATCGCCAGCGCGCACAACACCAGCAGGCGAGAGCGAGCCTGCACCGCCTCCAACACCCGGACGCGGTCCGGACCCTGGAAGCGGTCGTAGTACACGAAGCCAACCGTAACGCCGAACACCAAAATGAAGGTGGTGGTGGCGAACCGACCCAGGAACAGCACCGGTTCGGCTAGTGGTTCGAGCACCGGCAACCGTTGAAATACGCCGGGACCAAAGTGCATGATCATCATGGAGATGATGGCGAGGGCGCGGGTCTCGTCGATCGCGGTGAAGCGGGGCACCAACACGGGTTTGGACATAAGCCGGTGTTTCCTCGGATTTGCAGCGGACAACCGTCATATGCCCAGGATTGTAACGATAATCCAGACGCGGAAGTGGTGATAATCATGGGTTTCCACCCATAAAATTTATGAGCAACCTGGCCTCAAGGCTCATACCGAAGGAACATTACTCGTGGGGTACGTTGCTGTTACTGCTGATCAGCCTGGCGGGGCTCGTGGCTGTCTTCGTTTTGTGGCAACCGAAACTGGGCTGGGAATCCGCAATCAGCGCGTTCGAAACCCAGGACCGCCGCCAGCCGCCGCAACCCGGCCAAGTGGTGTTCGTCGGCAGTTCCAGCATCCGGTTCTGGCACACCCTCGCCACCGACATGGCGCCGGCGCCGGTGCTGAACCGGGGATTCGGCGGCGCGCGGCTTCGCGACATGCTGCGTTACGCCAACCGCATTATCCTGCCCTACCAACCGCGAGCAGTGGTAGTTTACGGTGGGGAAAACGACCTCGGCAGCCGCTGGTCCCGGCCGGACACGGTGCTGGAGCGGTTCCAACAACTGGTCGAACGCTTGCGCCAGGTCGATCCGAATCTGCCGATCCTGCTGCTGGCGATCAAGCCCTCGCCCTACTACGCGCACCGGCTACCGCAGCAGACCGAGGCCAACCGGCTGCTGCGCGCCTACTGCGACGCGACGCCGGGATTGCGCTTCATCGACGTAGCCAGTCCCCTGCTCGGCGCGGGCGGCCAGCCCCGGCCCGAGCTGTTCCGGGACGGCCTGCATCTCAACGCCGCCGGCTACCGAACGTGGCGGGAACGGGTGCGGCCGGTGCTGTTGGCCGTGTTGGGCCTCAGCTTAGAATCCGCCGGAAGCGGCACAGCGGCGCCGGCGCGTGCGCCGCCGGGACCGCTCCCATCGTCTGCTCCCGCCCCGCGTGCAAATAGCCCTCGGCCCAGCCGGTGATCAGAAACAGTAGCGCCACGGTCTGATTGCCCATGTACACCGTGGCCACCGACACGATGTAGACCATGTATATCCCCACCAGGGTAAACGCCAGCGAACTGCCCAGCGGTTGCGGGTTGGGCCGGCGCATGGCATGCACCATCAGGCGAATCGACATCCCCAGCAGCACGGTCATGAACAGGGTGAACGCAATGACGCCGTGCATCAGAAACAGCAGCAAATAGTAGTTATCGATCGAAGGCTGGCCCGGCACCTTGGGCCACTTGATCAAGCCCCAACCCCAGACCGCCTCTTCCTTGGCGATATCCATGTAGTTTTCGATCAATTCCAGGCGATAAGCAGCGGTTTCCTGATTTTCGGTGAGCGCATTTTCCCGCCCGACGCCGGCCCATTGCAGGAACCAGAGAAATCCAGGCAGACAAATGCCAAAGATAAACACCAGCAGGATGCCGACACCGATCCAGCGGTTGCGCATGCGGCCGATGAACACCACCACCCCCGCCACGATCCCGGCCAACCACGGCCCCTTGACCAGGGTAATGAGCGCACCGCCCAACATCGCCAGGGTATAGACCTGAGCCTCCGTCAGCCTGGGCCAGGGCAACCACTTGAACCAGGGGTGACGCGGTTGGGTCCAGGCACCGCTCCATTCCAGCCAGCGCTGGATTCGGTAACCCGCCACCATCATGATGCCGGCCAGGATGGCATGGCCGTAAGGACCGGCGGTGCGCGCCAGCCCCCAACGAAAGGTGATGATCCAGCCCAAACCCTGCCCCGAGAAAAACGGCCCCAGCAGTTTCTGCCAGGGGTTGACGCCGAAACGCGCTTCGTACAGGCAGATGATGGCGACGATGAACAGGCACATCACGATTTTCTTGGCGAACTCCACCCGCGCGCCCAGCGGCTCCACCAGGCTCTTGGCCAGTACGTAGGGGATGACCACCGAGGACAGCATGGTAAACATCAGGTTCTGAGCGTCGCTGTAGCCCGAAGCGCGGTACTCGGAATAGGAAATCACCCCGGCGAGACCAAAGATCACCAGGTCGAAGGGTGAGAACCGGTAGCCCGGCGTGCCCCGCGCCAGAAACACCAGAAAGATGGCCACCACCGCCGCCTGATTGGCGGTCGGATCGGGCAGACCGGGCGCCACCCAACGGTAGTAATCCGGAACCAGCAGCAGCGCCGGCAGATAGACATGGATAAAGGCAAATTGCGGCGAACGATAGAACGCAAAATAAGCGGCCAGCAATCCTGGAATCAGGGCAAGGATCGCCATGGCCAGGATTCAGGGCGCGGGCTTCAGA
>JBATDL010000484.1:0-6855 GCA_049663445.1 Candidatus Competibacter sp. | reverse complement strand
GGGGTCGCAGATCACGTCGGAAATGCCCAGCCCGTCGATGCCGGTGAAGGCGATGATGTCGCCGGCGGACGCCTCGGGGAATTCGATCCGCTCCAGGCCCTGAAAGCCGAGGATTTGCAGCATCCGGCCGTTACGGCGGTTGCCGTGCCGGTCGAGGATGACCACCGGCGTGTTGGTCTTGATCTTGCCGCGACGGATGCGGCCGATGCCGATCACGCCGACATAGCTGTTGTAGTCCAGTGAGCTGACCTGCAACTGAAACGGCCCCATCGGGTCCACTGCCGGCGGCGGAACATGGGCGATGATGGTTTCGAACAGCGGGTCCATGTTGCCGTCGCGCACGCTCTCTTCGAGCCCGGCGTAGCCTTGCAGCGCCGAGGCGTAGATCACCGGAAAATCCAGTTGCTCGTCGGTCGCGCCCAAGCGGTCGAACAGATCGAAGGTGCGGTCCAGCACCCAGTGCGGGCGGGCGCCGGGTCGGTCGACTTTATTGATCACCACGATGGGTTTGAAGCCCATGGCGAAGGCTTTTTGGGTCACGAAGCGGGTTTGCGGCATCGGGCCGTCCACCGCGTCCACCAGTAGCAGCACCGAATCGACCATCGATAGCACGCGCTCGACCTCGCCGCCGAAATCGGCATGACCGGGCGTATCGACAATGTTGATATGGTAGTCCCGCCAGTACAGAGCCGTGTTTTTGGCCAGGATGGTGATACCGCGCTCCCGCTCCAGCGCGTTGGAGTCCATCACCCGCTCGGGCGGTGCGGCTCGGTCGTCGAGCGTGCCGGATTGCTGCAACAGTTTATCCACCAGCGTGGTTTTGCCGTGATCCACATGGGCGATGATGGCGATGTTGCGCAGGGTCGCTATATCCTGTTGATTTGACAATTTTATATTCCGAGTGTCCAAGCAGTGTTAAGTTTTTACCAACATGGTCGGCAAAGCCGGCGAATCATACACCCATATTGTTCGGCGCTGCCTCAATACAGATCGCCCTGATGGCAGCCTCCGCCTAATCGTTTTTCCTGGAGAATAGGGTTTCGATCTGCTCCGCATCGATGGGCCGGCTATATAAATACCCCTGTGCTTCCTGACACCCGGCTTGCTTGAGGAAGTCGGCTTGTTCCTGGGTTTCCACCCCTTCCGCGATGACCGACAGGCCCATGCTTTTTCCCAAGGCGATCACCGCGTTGGCGATGGCCGCGTCGTTCGAATCGTTGGGCAGATCGCGCACGAAGGATTGATCGAGTTTGATCTTCTGGATCGGTAGCCGCTTCAGGTAGCTCAGCGAGGAATAGCCGGTGCCGAAATCGTCGATGGCCAGGGTTGCTCCCAGACGGCGGATGCTCGCCAGCTCGCGGATGCCGGATTCGGCTTGTCGCATGATGAAGCCTTCCGTGACCTCCAATTCCAGCCGTGCTGCGGGAAATCCGGTCTTGGCCAGCACAACTTCCAGGGTATCGGCCAGCCCGCCGCGCTGGATCTGGGGGCCGGCCAGATTGACGGCGATTTGCCCGAATTCGATGCCCCGCTCCAACCACGCCTTACCTTGAAGACAGGCGGTGTGCAGCACCCAGTCGCCGATGGGATGGATCAGGCCGCATTCTTCGGCCAGCGGGATGAATTTGATGGGGGAGACCATGCCGAATTGCGGGTGTTGCCAGCGAATCAGGGCTTCGACGCCGATGAATTGGCCGCTTTGCAGATCGATCTGGGGCTGATAGAGCAGCAGCAATTCGCCTCTGGCGATCGCCTGGCGCAGGTCGTTTTCCAGCAACACCCGCTCGAAGGCATTGCGGGTGAGTTCTTCGGTATAAAAACGACAGGCATTGCGTCCCTCCTCCTTGGCGCGATACATGGCGGCGTCGGCGTTGCGCAGCAGGGTGGCGGGGTCCGTGCCATCCTGCGGGTAGAGGGCGATGCCCACGCTGGCGGAAATCGCGATCTGCCGGTCCTCCAGGTAAAAAGGCGCGCTCAAGGACACCATGAGCTTTTGCGCCGCGACCGCAGCTTTATCCGGCTCGCCCACATCCTCCAGCAGCAAAACGAACTCATCCCCGCCGATCCGGGCCACGGTGTCCTCCCTGCGGAGGCTGCCCGATAGGCGCTCCGCCACGCCCTTTAGCAGCCGATCTCCGGCCGGATGGCCGAGACTGTCGTTGATATGTTTGAAGTAATCCAGGTCGAAAAAGAATACCGCCAGATGGGTGGCATGACGTTCGGCGCGTTTGATGGCTTGCTTCAGCCGTTCGTTGAGCAGCAGCCGGTTGGGCAGGTCGGTGAGCGCGTCGTGGTGGGCCAGGTGGTGCAACTGCTCCTGGGAGTGTTTGATCCCGCTGATATCGGAGAACACGCCCACATAGTGGGTCAGGCAGCCGTTGTCGTCGGTGACGGCGCTGATGTTCAGCCACTCCGGAAACG
The DNA here is from genome assembly GCA_049663445.1 of Candidatus Competibacter sp. Classification (GTDB taxonomy): domain Bacteria; phylum Pseudomonadota; class Gammaproteobacteria; order Competibacterales; family Competibacteraceae; genus Competibacter. The sequence goes on along the minus strand of JBATDL010000484.1, from coordinate 4,434 downwards.
CGGAGCCGTCCTTGCGCCGGTTCCAGATCTCGCCCCGCCACTGACCGGTTTCCGCGAGAGACTGCCACAGATCGCGGTAAAAGTTGGCTTCGTGACGTCCCGACTTCCACAGTTTGGGGTTGTACCCGATCACTTCCTCCCGTGTGTAACCCAGGATTTTGGTGAAGGCGTGGTTGACCTCGACGACCTTGCCGTGTGCATCGGTGATGATAATGCCTTCGGCGGTGTTGTCGAACACGCTGGTGGCAAGGCGCTGCCGTTCTTCGGCCCGACGGCGCTCGGTGATATCCCGGAACATCACCACCACACCCCGGGTTTTGCCGTTTTCCAGCAGTGGGCTACTGGAATACTCCACGGGGAAACTGCCGCCATCCTTGCGCCAGAACACTTCTTCCATTTGATGCCGGATCTGGCCGTCGCGCATGCAGGCGTAGATCGGACAGTCCTCTACCGGAAAGGGACTGCTGTCCGCACGGGAATGGTGCCATAACGAATGGCCGTATTTACCGATCAGCTCTTCGACCTGGTAGCCCAGCATGTGCGCGGCGGCGGCGTTGACCATCGTATGCTTCCCCTCCAGATTCATGCCCATGATGCCCTCGCTCGCCGAGACGAGGATCAGGGCCTGTTCCTGGCGCAGCCGTTCCACATCCCGGGATTTTTTGTCCAATTTCTCGGTGAGACGGTCTCGATACATCGCTTCCAATAAGGTTTCGAAACCCTCGGAAGGTTGTCGGACGGGCAGGGCGCCGTCGCGGTACTCGGCGATCACCTGGTCGATCATGTCCAGGAACGGCTTCGGTTCCTGTGGCTTGCGGATATAGCGGGAAGCCCCCAGCCACAGGCCCAGTTCCTCGTCGTGCTGATTCAGATAAGTGGCCGTATAGAACACGAAAGGTATGTGCTTCAGCTTTTCGATGCTTTTGACCAGTCGGCACAGGGCGAAGCCGTCCATTTCCGGCATCAGAATGTCGGAAATGATCAGGTCCGGCGGCTCGGTACGCACTCGATCGAAGGCATGAAGCCCGTTGGCGGCCTCCTCCACGCGGTGGCCCCGGCTCTCCAGCAGGCCGTGCAGCAACACCTGGTTATCCTGGTTGTCGTCGACGATCAAGATATTCATGACGTTTCCCCGAGTATTTCCCGGATTTGATCGAGTACACGGTTGGGTTCGATGGGCTTTTCGATGTAACCGGTGCATCCGGCGGCCATTAGCCGCTCCCGGTCTCCGGCCATCGCGTAGGAGGTCATGGCGATGATGGGAATGGCGCCGTTGATCTCCGAGGCGCGGATTCGATGCAGCACCTCGATCCCATTGATATCCGGCAATTGAATATCCAGCAAGATCAGGTCCGGATGCGCCCGCAAAGCGGTTTCGTAGCCGGACTGCCCCGTCGCGCACATGATGGTGCGGTAACCGCCCCATTGCAGCAGACTCACGATCAGTACCCGATTGTCCTCGTTGTCCTCGATGATCAGCGCCGTGCGCTGACCTTTTTCCCGTCCATTAGCGATCATGGTGATCCTGCGCTCCCGATTGATCATAAACCTCTGGTGACATTTGGCGAATGATGCGCAAGGAAAAGGTGCTGCCTTTACCCTCACGGCTGCTGACCGTGACGTCCCCGCCCAGGATCTCCCGGGCCAGCTTGCGAGTCAGATACAAGCCGAGGCCGGTTCCGGAGGCGTGGTTTTTCAGTTTCGAATCGAGACGCACGAAGGGCTGGAAGAGCTGGCTTCGAGCAGATTCGGGGATGCCGATCCCGGTGTCGCTCACCGCGATCTCGACTTGGGCGTCGTCACATTGGGTCGTTATCCGCACGCTGCCGCGCTCGGTGTATTTCACGGCATTGCTCAACAGATTGAGCACGCATTGCAGCAGACGTTTGCGATCCGTGCACAGGGTAATGCCCTCCGGCATCTCCAGCGTCAACTCCAAGCCCTTTTCCCGCGCTCCTGCTTCCATTGAGGCCATGGCGTCGCTCATTACTTTATCAAGATTGAAGGTGCGGTATTCGACGGCGAGCTTGCCGGCCTCGATCTTGGAGATATCGATGATATCGGTGATCAGCCCCAGCAGGTGTTTGCCGGCGCGATAGGCCCGCTGGAGATAGTCCCGCTGCCGCTCGCTGACCGGGCCGGCCATATCGCCGACGATCATGCCGGTGAAGCCGATGATGGAGTTGAGCGGTGTGCGCAGCTCGTGGGACATGGAAGCAATGAACAGCGACTTGAGACGATCCAGTTCCTGCAAGCGTTCGTTGGCGGCGCTGAGCTCGGCGGTGCGGTCGCGTACCCGTTTTTCCAATTCCAGATTAATTTGCCGAATGCTTCTTTCGGCTGCTTTTTGAATCGTGAGATCGCGGGTGATGCCCAGAATCTCCCGGACATTTCCTTGTTCGTCCTGTAAGGGGACGTAGGTGATACTGAGACTGTGTACCTGCCTATCCGCCAGGGTCAGGTCCGTTTCCAGGGATTTCATGGTGCCATCGGCCAACGCCTTTTTAAGCGTAGGCCGATAGATGTTGTATATCTGCGGTGGCCAGATCTCTTCGTCTCGATGTCCGATAAAGTCCGTCGTAGGGCGCCCAGTAATAGCGCGTGTGGCTGCGTTGATATATTGGATACGCAGATCGCGGTCATAAATGGTAACCACGTCCGGTATGTTCTCCAGAGCACGGAAAAACCGCTGACGGCTTTCCTGTAACGCCTCCTGAAATTGCCGGCGCTCGGTGATGTCCTCGGTGAAGATGACGATGCCGCCGATGGCCCCATCGTCGGTGTGCCAGGGCCGCACGACCCAATGCAACCATTGCACCGTGCCGTCCAAGCGTTTAAAACGATCCCCGTCAGCCTGCACGACTTCACCTGCTATTCCACGCCGATGCACGGCTTTCCAGTAGTCGGGAACCTCCGGGAAAACCGCGTAGTGGGATTGGCCGATGACGCTATCTTTCAGGCCGTAGTCGTTCATCCAGCGGCGACTGACGGCGAGGTAGCGCATCTGATGGTCGAACATGGCGAGGGCGGCGGGGGCGTGTTCGATAAAGAGCCGCAGTTTTTCCTCGCTGTCGTGCAGCGCCTCTTCGGCCTGCTTTTGTGCGGTGATGTCCAGCCCGAAGGACTGATAGGCGACGGTGCGTCCCGCTTTGTCCGTCAACAGCCGGTTGGTCCAGCGTTGCCAGCGTCTTTCGCCGCCCGCGCTGGTTACCGGGTATTCGTGAGTCATCACCGGCGATTTGGGCGTTAGCGCCTTGATGTCCGCCGTTACTGCCGTTCGATCTTGTTCTGGAATGAGCGAAAGGAAGGATCGACCCACCAGCGCCTCTGGTTTCTGGCCAAAGGCGCGGGCGTAGGCCTCGTTGACGTACTCAAGGATTCCGCCGGGCTGGAAGCGGCACAACAGGCCCGGCATGTCTTCCACCACCGAACGGTAGCGGGCTTCGCTGTCCGCAAGTCGGCGATAGCTGACTCGAAGCAGCCCGTAGAGACCGATGCTGGTCACCACGATGAACAATCCGCCTTTGAGGCTTTGCAACGCCGACAAGGTCTCCATACTGGCGCTGATCATGTCGAGTAACCGGTCTGAGAGCAGGGTCCAAAGCAGGCTGAAGACAAAATAGATAAGGGTAACCCGCAGCGCGGCGTTCCTGGTGAGAGCGATCATGTTGGTATCCTCGGCAAGACGGCGAACGGGGTAGAGGCTAACCGCGCTGAGCTTTTAAAGAGTCGCAAGCCCCGATCCCGATAAGGAGCGCTTCTATTGGTTATGGACACGACAAGCGGGTGTCTTATCCAGGCTGACTTTCGGACAATCCATGATCGTTATAACAGCTTGCGTCTTGACGGAATATGGCGAGGAAAAAACGTCGAAGCCCCGCACGGAGCGGGGCCTTGATTGGAGTCGATGGGTGGTGAGTGTTATTTTTCCGCCGCGAGTTTTTTGACCATCGTGGCTTGCGGACCTTTGGGGCCGACTTTGGCCTCGAACTCGACTTTCTGGTTTTCCACCAGAGTGCGGAGTCCTTTGCCCTCGATGACCGAGTAGTGAACGAATACGTCGCTGCTGCCATCCTCGGGGGCGATGAAACCGAACCCCTTGGCTTCGTCAAACCATTTCACAGTACCGATGCGCATTGAATACAAAGCCTCAAAGCCAAATATTTCTTCTCTGCCGGGTCGATTGGGGGACCGAACCCTCAGCGGTTGGAGGGTCCGGATTCAAGGGACCCAGCTCCGGGAATTGGGAGATTTTTAACCTCAACCCGTGTGGAAAAGTATGTTAACGCCATGAATTCCGCAAGTAAGTTTTATATGCGCTCGCACAATTTCAGTGCAGGAACGCCCGCCATTTTCAACGTCTGGCAGGGTTGAATTTTGCCAAATAAAACCTTGGATATTATCGTGGAAAGCGATCTCGCCGCGCTACGCGGC
>JBATDL010000483.1:0-2324 GCA_049663445.1 Candidatus Competibacter sp. | reverse complement strand
GGATGACCCTGCGCTTGGTTGTTCGGGCGACGCGGTCCGGCGCTGCGGAGATCGCCGCCAACCCGCGAGCACGCAGCGCGCTGCTGCGGGCGGCGGAGCGGCTGGCATGAAAAACCAGGTCCTGCTGGTGGCGTTTCTGGCTGTCGCCGTACTGGGCTCCGGCGTGGGCGTGGTTTACACCCAGCACGCCAACCGGCAGCTTTTCATCCAGGTCCAGAAGCTGCAGGCGGAGCGGGACGATCTCGAAGTTGAATGGGAATTATTGCAACTGGAACAAAGCACGCTGGTCACGGACGCCGTGATCGAGCAGACGGCGCGAGCGCGCTTGAATATGCTGATCCCGGATCCGGGCGAAGTTCTTTACATCACTCCTCGATGAATCCAATGCTTGGTAAGGCGTTATCCAGATCCGGAAAAAGACCCACGGGTGCGCTGCCGCGCGCGGTGCAGGCGTTGTACGTCGTGAGCCGTCGGGGTTTGGTGCTGAGCCTGCTGTGTGTGGCGGCGGGGGGCATGGTGGCGCGCGCGGCCTACCTGCAACTGGTTCATACCGATTTCCTGCAGGAGCAGGGCGATGAGCGCTTTCTGCGGGTGGTCGAGGTGCCGGCACACCGTGGGATGATCCTCGATCGCAACGGCGAGCCGCTGGCGGTTAGCTCACCGGTGGATTCGATCTGGGCGCAGCCGACGGAATTGAAGCAACAGCGCCATCGCTGGCCGGCGCTCGCGTCGTTGCTTGGGCTGACGATGGCGGAACTGGAACAGAAAATGGCGGTGCCGGAGAGCCGCCAGTTCGTTTATCTGCGCCGGCATCTGGCGCCGAGTGTGGCCCAGCGGATTCTTCAGCTTGGGGTTCCCGGCGTGTACTCGCGGCGCGAATACCGTCGTTACTATCCGGATGCCGAGGTGACTTCGCACCTGCTGGGTTTCACCGACATCGACGATTTCGGTCAGGAAGGGCTGGAAAAAAGCCTCGATGCCCAGCTGCGCGGCATCCCCGGCAGCAAGCGGGTCATCAAGGATCGATTGGGCCAGATCGTCGAGGACGTGGAAAGTATCCGGGTGCCGCAGGCGGGTCAATCCGTAGTGTTGAGCATCGACCGGCGGCTGCAATATTTTGCCTACCGTGCGCTCAAGACGGCGGTGCTGGAGAACAAGGCCAGCGCCGGCGCAGCGGTGATCGTGGACGCGCTGACCGGCGAGATTCTGGCCATGGTGGATCAGCCGGCGGGCAATCCGAACAATCGCGCCGAGCTGAAAAGCGATTTATTGCGTAACCGGGCGATCACCGATGTTTACGAACCGGGCTCGACCGTGAAGCCTTTCACGATCGCCATGGCGCTGGAAAGCGGCCGCTGGACGCCCAGCACCCGGGTCAACACCGCGCCGGGTTGGCTCAAGGTAGGCCGTTATCGAGTGCGTGACGTGCACAACTACGGCTTGATCGACGTCACGCATGTACTCAGCAAGTCCAGCAATGTTGGTGTCAGCAAGATCGCGCTGTCCTTGCCGATGGAGCGCTTGTGGCAGGTGTACAAGAGCCTCGGCTTCGGAGCGTCGACCGGCGTGGGTCTGGTGGGCGAGCAGACCGGCATGCTGCGTCACTTCAGCAAATGGGGCGGCGAAATCGGCCACGCCAACCATGCTTTTGGATACGGTTTTTCGGTCAACATGTTGCAGTTGGCTCAGGCGTATGTCGTGCTGGCGGCGGATGGTGTTCGACGGCCACTGACCCTCCTCAAGCGCGAACAGCCACTCGATCCAGCCGACGAGCAGCGCGTGCTGTCGGCGCGGGCGGTGCGACAAGTACGGGCAATGATGGAAGAGGCCGTGACTCGAAAGGGAACTGGATTCAAAGCCAGTGTGCCTGGCTATCGGGTGGCGGGCAAGACTGGCACGGTGCATAAGATCATCAACGGCCGCTATGCCAGCAACCGCTATTTTTCCCTGTTCGCCGGCATGGTGCCGGCCAGCAACCCCCGACTGGTGATGGCGATCATCATCGACGAGCCGAAAGGTAAGTCTTATTACGGCGGCACGGTGGCGGCGCCGGTGTTCGGCAAAACCATGGGCGAAGTACTGCGGATTCTGAACGTCACGCCGGACGACCTGCCCAGCATGAAAATCGCCGGCGTGGCGCCAGCACCGGAGAAAAGGCCATGAGTCGCGCGACGCCACTTGATCTGAGCTCGCTGCTGGCAGGTTTCGCCGAGGCGCCGGTGCATCTGGATCTGGCCGGTCGCCCGGTCGCAGGCTTGGCGAGCGACAGCCACGCGGTTCGACCGGGCGACCTGTTTTTCGCGGTGCGCGGTGAACATCGGCAC
>JBATDL010000482.1:0-3156 GCA_049663445.1 Candidatus Competibacter sp. | reverse complement strand
GTGTGGACCTGCTCGGCGGCGGGCGCGACGCGCTGGCGGTCGCCAACCGCGAACTGGGGTTGGCGCTGTCGGAGGACGAAATCGACTATCTGCTCGATAGCTTCATCCGTCTGGAACGCAACCCCAGCGACGTGGAACTGATGATGTTCGCGCAGGCGAACTCGGAGCATTGCCGGCACAAGATTTTCAACGCGGATTGGGTCGTCGATGGCGTCGTGCAAGATCGCTCCCTGTTCGCGATGATCCGTCACACGCACGAGCGCCACCCCGCCGATGTGCTGTCGGCCTACCACGATAACGCGGCGGTGATGACGGGATTTCCCGCTGGACGGTTTTTCCCCGATCCGGCCGACAACCAGTACCGCTATCATCCGGAAGACGTGCATATCCTGATGAAGGTGGAGACGCACAATCACCCGACCGCTATTTCGCCTTTCCCCGGCGCGGCCACCGGTTCCGGCGGCGAAATCCGCGACGAAGGCGCGACCGGGCGCGGAGCCAAACCCAAGGCCGGCTTGTGCGGTTTTTCGGTCTCGCATCTGCACATTCCAGATTTCGTCCAGCCTTGGGAACGGGATTACGGCAAGCCGGAGCGCATCGTCTCGGCGCTGGACATCATGCTCGAAGGCCCCATCGGCGCGGCGGCTTTCAACAACGAGTTCGGCCGTCCCAACCTGGCCGGCTACTTCCGTACTTTCGAGGAAGACGGTCCGGACGGACAGCGGCGCGGCTATCACAAGCCGATCATGATTGCTGGCGGCTTGGGTAACATCCGCGAACCGCATGTGCACAAAACCGAACTGCTGCCAGGCACCGCCATTGTCACCCTGGGCGGCCCGGCGATGCTGATCGGACTGGGCGGCGGCGCAGCGTCCAGCATGACGGCGGGCAGTTCGCACGCGGATCTCGATTTCGCCTCGGTGCAGCGTGGCAATCCGGAAATCCAGCGTCGCGCCCAGGAAGTCATCGACCGTTGCACGGCGCTGGGCGCGACCAACCCCATCCTCTCGATTCACGATGTCGGTGCGGGTGGGCTGTCCAACGCCGTGCCGGAAATCGTTCACGGCGCGGACCGGGGCGGGCGGTTCGAGCTGCGCGAGATCCCGAACGACGACCCTGGCATGTCGCCGATGCAGATCTGGTGCAACGAGGCGCAGGAGCGTTATGTCCTGGCCATCGCCGCCGAGGGTCTGGAACTTTTCAAGGCGCTGTGCGAACGCGAGCGCTGCCCGTATGCGGTGATCGGCACCGCCACGGAAGCACCGCGCTTGACGGTCGATGATCGCCAGTTTGGCAACCGGCCGGTGGATGTGCCGATGAACGTGTTGTTCGGCAAGCCGCCAAAACTGCTGCGCGAGGTGGCGCGCGAGCCGGTCGCGCTCTGGCCGCTCGATCTGGCGGGGGCCGAACTGGCCGACGCCGTGGCGCGGGTGCTGCGCTTTCCGGCGGTGGCCGACAAGAGCTTCCTGATCACCATCGGTGATCGCACCGTGACTGGCCTGATCTGTCGCGATCAGATGGTCGGGCCGTGGCAGGTACCGGTCAGCGATGTCGCGGTGACCGCTACCAGTTTCGATGCTGACACTGGCGAGGCAATGGCCGTGGGCGAGCGTGCGCCGCTGGCGCTGCTGGATGCACCGGCTTCCGGCCGGATGGCGGTCGGCGAAGCGCTGACCAACATCGCCGCCGCCCGGATCGACAAGCTGGGCGATGTCAAGCTGTCGGCCAACTGGATGGCGGCGGCCGGTCACCCTGGCGAGGATGCCCGGCTATTCGATACCGTCCAGGCCGTGGGGATGGAATTGTGCCCGGCGCTGGGCATCGCCATTCCGGTGGGCAAGGATTCGCTGTCGATGAAAACGGTCTGGGACATGGACGGCGAACGCAGGAGCGTGGTGGGACCGCTGTCGCTGATCGTCTCCGCCTTCGCTCCGGTGCAGAACCTGCGCCGTACCCTGACGCCGCAATTGCGCACTGACCGGGGCGACACCGACCTGATCCTGATCGACCTTGGGCGTGGCCGGAATCGGCTGGGCGGGTCGGCGCTGGCGCAGGTTTACAATCAGTTGGGCGACGCCGTTCCCGATGTGGACCAGCCGGAAGATTTGGCGGCTTTCTTTGCGGTGCTTCAGGAACTCAACGCGGCCGGTCGCTTGCTGGCCTATCACGACCGTTCCGATGGTGGCCTGCTGGCAGTGCTGGCGGAAATGATGTTTGCCGGCGGCTGCGGGGTGACGGTGCTGCTGGACGATCTGGGTGAGGAATTGCTGCCGGCACTATTTGCCGAGGAACTGGGTGCGGTGGTGCAGGTGCGGGCGCGGGATCGCGGCGTGGTGTTGGGACGCTTGGTTGCCGCCGGCTTGGGCGAGTGTGGTCATGTCATCGGTGCGCCGAACGGCCAGGACCGGCTGATTTTGCGTCATGCCGGCGAGACCGTATTCGCCGCTGACCGCACCGAATTGCGGCAAATGTGGTCAGAAACCAGCTACCGGATGCAGGCACTGCGCGACCATCCGGATTGTGCCCGCGAAGCGTTCGACGCCGCCTGCGATCCGGCTGATCCGGGTTTGAGCGCGCGGCTGAGTTTCGATCCCGCCGAGGATGTGGCGGCGCCGTTCATCGCTAACGGGGTGCGTCCGCGAATAGCCATCCTGCGCGAGCAGGGCGTCAATGGTCAGATCGAAATGGCGGCGGCTTTCGACCGTGCCGGCTTCGCGGCGGTGGATGTCCACATGAGCGACGTCATGGCCGGGCGGGTCGCTCTGGCGGATTTCCACGGTCTGGCGGCCTGTGGCGGATTTTCCTACGGCGACGTGCTGGGCGCCGGTGAAGGCTGGGCCAAATCGATCCTGTTCAATGCCCGCGCCCGTGAGCAATTCGCCGCGTTCTTTGCCCGTCCGGACAGTTTCGGGTTGGGGGTTTGCAACGGCTGCCAGATGTTGTCGAACCTACACGAGTTGATCGCCGGAACCGAACTATGGCCGCGCTTCGTGCGCAATCGGGTGGAGCAGTTCGAAGCGCGATTAAGCCTGGTAGATGTGTTGCCGTCGCCGTCGCTGTTCCTGCGTGGCATGGAAGGCTCGCGACTGCCGGTCGCGGTGGCGCACGGCGAAGGCCGGGCGGAGTTCCGCGACGCGGGCGGAGCGGATGCGGCGC
>JBATDL010000481.1:0-2848 GCA_049663445.1 Candidatus Competibacter sp. | reverse complement strand
CGGCTGGGTGGTTTTCTTGAGGTCCTTGTTGACCGGAGTTCTGGTTGGCTCTTTCTTCTTCGGCATGAATCGATCCTCTGGTAAGTGGTTTGATTGCGAAAATGGGATGTTAACGTTTTGCCGTCATGGCGACTTTTTGAGTCTAACCCAAGCGCGAACGAGTCTCCAACAAGTGACTGACCGTTTGGGATAGTGTGGATGACCGCGCGCCATTTTTAAATCCAACCCGAGTCAGCCGCATGCTTCAGCATGGTTTTTCTTTCGATCCGAGCCATGGTTACGACCTTGCCACCCTACTGGCGGTGACGCCGCCGGCCGAACCGCCCGATTTCGCCGGTTTCTGGCGGGATTTATACGCTCGTGCTCGCAAGGTAACGGTCGCACCGCTGTTGCGGGAGATTCCCAGCCCACACCCGCGCACTCATGTGTTCGAGGTGGAATTCACTTCGCTGGACGGGTTTCGGGTCAAGGGCTGGTTGACCCGACCGCGCGATGCGCCCGTCGAACGTGGGGTTGTGGTTGGGCACGGCTACGGCGGTCGGGACGGCCCGGATTTTCATTTGCCTATCCCCCGGGCGGCGATGCTGTTTCCTTGCGCCCGAGGGATTTCCCGCAGTGCCCACGCCGAGATTCCGTCCAACCCGGACGATCATGTATTGCATGGAATCGAAGAGCGAGATGCTTACGTGCACGGTGGCTGCGCGGCCGATACCGTGTGGTGCGCGGCCTCGGCGCTGTTGAGTTTGTTCCCGATGGCGGCGCGGCGGTTGGAGTATCTGGGGATCAGTTTCGGCGGCGGCCTCGGTGCGCTGGCCCTGCCGTGGGACGAGCGGTTTCATCGAGCCCATCTGAATGTGCCCAGCTTCGGCCATCATCCGTTGCGGTTGGGGATGCCCTGCGTGGGCAGTGGCGAAGCGGTGCGCCGCCGCCAGCAGCGGACCGGTCAAGTCCTGGCTACACTGCGCTACTTCGATGCCGCCGTCGCCGCGCGCCATCTACGCATCCCCACACATATCGCCGCCGCGCGCTTCGATCCGGCGGTACCACCGCCCGGCCAGTTTGCGGTCTATAACGCGCTCGCCGGTCCCAGGGAACTGTTCGTGCTGCGGGCCGGCCATTTCGATCACGCCGGTACGGTCGCCGAGGATCAGCGTTTACTGGACGCACTGGCGTATTTCTTCAATCGTGATTGAGCGACGCCGCAAGCACCTGTCATCCCTCCTTCATGCGGCCGTCAGGCGGAAAAAAGCCCGGCGGAGCCGGGCAGGCTTGACGGGCGGGCAAATCAGCTTAAACGGACTGAGTGTCAGCCACGGTATTGGATTTGCCGACGGCTTCTTCCATCAGTTTTTGCAGTTCGCCGCTCTGGTAAAGCTCCAAGGTGATGTCGCAACCGCCGATCAGTTCACCGCCGACGTAGATCTGGGGAAAAGTGGGCCAGTCAGCGTAGCGTGGCAAGTTATCGAAGATCTCCGGATCTTCCATCACGTTCACGTAGGCGAACGGCAGGCCGGTGGCCGCCAGTGCCTGGGTTGCGCGCTGTGAGAAACCGCAGCGCGGCATCTCCGGGGTACCTTTCATGTAGATAACCACCGGATTGGATTCCACCTGCTGTTTGATCAGTTCCAAGACGTCCATTGCATAACCTCGGGTTAGGGTGATTTGGCAAGAAAAATGGTGCTGCTATCCTGGATGGATACACTCGATTTTAGACCGGCGACGCGCGAGAGGTTGCACGGCGGGCCACCGGACCGGGAGGCGTCAGGGCGTACCGCTTCGAGTGGCCGGGTCTACGTTCAGTTGCAGCCACAGTTCCAGCAGCGCCGCGTGCCACAGTTTGCTGCCCAGCAGTCGGGTCAGGTGCGCCTCCGGCTCGGCCAGCAGCCGATCCAGATAGGCGCGCTGGAACAGGCCGCGTTCCCGGCAGGCGCGCGAGTCGAGGATGTCGCGCATGAACGCCAGAAACGGCCCACGCACGAATTTGAGCGCCGGCACTGGAAAATAGCCCTTGGGCCGGTCGATCACCGCGTCCGGCAGCAGCCCGCGAGCGATCTTTTTCAGCACGTACTTGCCTCCGCCGCCGATCTTCAATTCCGGCGGCAATTGCATCGCCAGTTCCACCAGCTCGTGGTCCAGGAACGGCACCCGGGCTTCCAGCCCCCAAGCCATGGTCATGTTGTCCACCCGCTTGACCGGATCGTCCACGATCAGGGTGGTGACGTCCAGCCGCAGCACCCGATCCAGGTATTCTTCGGCGCCGGGTTCCGCCAGCCGCTGGGAGATCAGTTGGGCGGTGTGGTCGGGGCCGTGGTAGGCCGGCGCGACCGTGGCCAGCCACTCGTCGTGATCGCGGTCGAAGTAGTGCCGCCGGAATCGTTCCAGAGGGTCGCCGGTCTCGGCGGCCATGCGCGGATACCAGAAATAGCCGCCGAACACCTCATCAGCGCCCTGGCCGCTCTGCACCACCTTGACGGCTTGGGAGACCTGCTCGGCCAGCAGGAAAAACGCCACCGCATCCTGCCCGACCATTGGCTCGGCCATGCAGGTGACCGCCTCGGGCAGGCGTTCGAGCACCCGGTTGTTGGGGATCAGGTACTTGTGATGGCGGGTCTGGTAACGGGCGACGATCTGGTCGGAATATTCGAACTCGCTGCCTTTCTCTTCCGGCTGATCCTCGAAGCCGACCGAAAAGGTCCGCAGGTCGCGTACCCCGGATTCGGCCAGCAACGCCACCAGCAAACTGGAATCCAGCCCGCCGGACAGCAGCACGCCCACCGGCACGTCGGCGACATCCAGCCGTCGCCGCACCGCCAGCCGCAGCGCCTCGTGCACGGCATCGATCCATTCC
>JBATDL010000480.1:0-2212 GCA_049663445.1 Candidatus Competibacter sp. | reverse complement strand
ATGCCGCACAGGCCATCGTGGAATATGCCCGCCGGCATGGCTTGGGTTGGGTGGTGGTCGGTCGTCGTCGGCCGGGCCGCTGGCGTTGGTTACGGCCGGCGCTCGCCAGTCAATTGGCGCGTTTGGCTCCCGATCTCGACCTGCTGGCACTGGCACAGGACGACACGCCCCGACGCCCCATCGGTCTCGCAGCCCAGATCGATGACGAGAAGCGAACCATGTTGCCGGCTGCGTCGCGCCGCTATGGCGTGACGTTGTTGATCTGCTTGGGAACCGCGCTGGCGGCCACCCCATTGCTGCCCCATTTCGATCTGGCCAACATCGTCATGCTGTTTTTGCTGGCGGTGGTGGGCGTGGCCGTGCGGTACGGGCGCGGCCCGGCGGTGCTCGCGGCGGTCGTTAACGTGGCGGCATTCGACGTGTTCTTCGTGCCGCCGCGCTTCTCGCTCGTGGTCCACGACTGGCAATATCTGTTCACTTTCGCGGTGATGCTGACCGTTGGCTTGGTCGTCGGCCAACTCACCGCCCGATTCCGCTATCAGGCCCAGGTGGCCAGCGCCCGCGAGGAGCGCGCCCGCTATCTCTACGAAATGTCGCGCGAATTGTCCGGAGCGCTGGCCGCCGAGCAGGTGATCGAAATCAGCGAGCGCTGCGTCGAGGCCAGCTTCCGGGTCAAGGCGCGGTTGCTGTTGCCGGACGACCAAGATCGGTTGCAACCGCCGCTGGTGCGGCCGGGCAAGCCGAAAGTGGATTCGGCCATCGCCCAGTGGTGTTTCGACCGCAACGATCCGGCCGGCCTCGGCACCGACACCCTGCCCGCCGCGTCGCTGTTGTACCTGCCGCTCAAGGCTCCGTTGCGCACCCGCGGGGTGCTGGCCGTGGCGCCCGAGCAGCGGCGCTTGCTGATGATCCCGGAACAGCGGCGATTGCTGGATACCTTCGCCGCGCTGATCGCCATCGCCCTGGAACGGGTGCATTTCGCCGCCGTCGCCCGCGACACACTGGTGAAGATGGAGGCGGAACGGCAACGCAATGCTCTGTTGGCAGCGCTGTCACACGATCTGCGCACGCCGCTAACCGCGCTGATCGGGCTGGCGGAAACGCTGGCGCTGGAGTTGACCGCCGAGGAATCCCCCCACCAGGAATCGCTCACGGCGATCCGTGAGCAGGCGGTGCGGATGGCGCTGTTGGCCGACAACCTGCTGGACATGGCCAGGTTGCAGGCCGGCGGCGTACGGCTGCGCAAGGACTGGCAGTCGCTGGAGGAATTGATTGGCTCGGCCACGCGGATGCTGGAGCAGCCGTTGCGCGACCACCCCCTGCGGCTGACGCTCGACCCGGAACTGCCGCTGATCCACTGCGATGCGGTGCTGATCGAGCGGGTGCTGGTGAATCTGCTGGAAAACGCCACCAAATACACGCCGGCCGGCACCGCGATCGGTGTAACCGCCGTCGCCAGTACCGACCGACTGAGCGTCGAGGTCTGGGACGAAGGACCGGGGTTGCCAGTCGGACAGGAACAGTCCCTGTTCGAAAAATTCACCCGGGGTCAAGTGGAGTCGGCGGTGCCGGGTGTCGGTCTTGGGCTGGCGATTTGTCGAGCGATCGTCGAAGCCCACGGTGGGCAAATCCGGGCCACGAACCGGGACACGGGCGGCGCCTGCTTCACCATTATCCTTCCGCTGGAAACACCGCCTCCGCTGGAGATGGATGATGAGTCTGATCCAGGATCGACATGATCGCCAGTTCTGAACCCTCGCTGACCGTTTTAATCGTCGAGGACGAACGCGCCATTCGGCGTTTCGTGCGCATCGCGCTGGAGGCGGAAGGCCATCGGGTGCATGAGGTCGATACCCTACGGCGTGGTTTGCTGGAAGCTGGCACCCGCAAGCCGGATTTGATCATTCTCGATCTCGGTCTACCGGATGGCGATGGCATGGACTTCATCCGCGACCTGCGGGCCTGGAGCGGTATGCCCGTGCTGGTGCTGTCGGCCCGGATCGAAGAGTATGACAAGGTCGAGGCACTGGACGCCGGTGCCGACGATTATCTGATCAAGCCGTTCGGAACGGCGGAATTGCTGGCGCGGGTGCGAGCGGTATGCCGGCGCCACATGCGCGATCCGGCCGGCGCCACCACCATCGACTTCGGCGAAGTGACCGTGAATTTGGAGCATCGACAGGTGGTGCGTAACGGCCAGCTGGTCCACGTC
>JBATDL010000479.1:0-2254 GCA_049663445.1 Candidatus Competibacter sp. | reverse complement strand
ACCGAGCTCCGTTTCTTGGGCTTCGCCTCATCCGGCGGCGAGGCGCTCGTCGGCGTCTCCATCAGTCAGCTCCCAATCCAAAAAAGAGGCTTGACAGCTTCGCAAATCCCTTAACTTGTAAGCAATGAGGTTAGGCCTTGACGGCGCGGGTGGCGGAAATGGGCGACGCCTATCCAGGCGCCGAGCCGGGCATCCCGCCCGAGGTTCGCGAGGATCACGTTGCCTCTGTCGCCTCGTGATTCGCGGTGCTCAAGGACGACCCACGGGCGATCTTCACCGCCGCCCACCTCGCCCAGAACGCCGCTGATGACCTGCGGACCGTTCGAAATCGGAACGGACCGCCGAATCCGAACGGCTAGCCGCTCGAGCAGCAGCGGTGGCAGTTCTCCAACCGCGCCACCGCACCCCCTTTTCACCCCGGAACGCGGGCCTGTCCGCCGGCTGGAGGAAGCCGGGTCGCCTCCGCGATTCGGGCTCTAACAACCGCGAGGGTCAAGAACCCGAAGGGGTCGGGTCCAGACCCTCTCCCTCTCTCCTTTCCAATGCGGCCAAAGCTCCTGAGTGGCGCGCCATAGCCTCGGCTCGGGCGTCTTCAATGACTCTCATCACGTCCTCGACATCGGCCACCACGGCACTGTGCTCGAAGCGTCCGGTCAGCTCGATGCCGGGATAGAGGTTGCCGTGCTGATAAAGCGTCCAGATTTCCTTGCCGTAGTCGGTCGTCTGCAACTCGTGAGCAAAACGGCCCAAATAAGCGGTTATTCGGGCGACATCCCGCTCCAGCATCGCGCGGGCGCTGTTATTGGCAGCGGCATTCACCGCTTGGGGCAAGTCGATAATGACCGGCCCTTTCGCATCTACCAGGATATTGAATTCCGATAAGTCGCCGTGGATCAGACCGGCGCAGAGCATGCGCACCACCTCGGCAAGGAGATGGCGGTGGTACTCCCGCGCCTGCGTGTCGGTCAAAAGGAGATCATGGAGCCGTGGCGCGGGGTGGCCTTCGGCGTCCACGACCAATTCCATCAGCAGAACGCCCTCCACGAAACTCCAGGGGGTGGGGACCCGCACTCCGGCGGCGGCGAGTTGGTATAAAGCGTCCACTTCCGCGTGGAGCCAGGCCGCTTCCTGTTCTTTTTGCCCATACCGGGTGCGCTGGACCATGGCGCGAGTGCGGCGGCTACCGCGAACGGTCCGGCCTTCTTGATACTGAACGGCTTGCTTGAAACGGCGCTGCTGGGCGTCCTTATAAACTTTGGCACACCGGAGCACGTCACCACAACGCACCACATAGACTTGGGCTTCTTTACCGCTTTTTAACGGGCTGATGATTTCATCAACCAGACCTTCGTCAACCAACGGCTTCATTCTTCGGGGTATTTTCATTACCGCCTTTATACGCGGATCGCGGGTCGTTGTCGCGCCCAGCAGACCGCTGATGTTCCGTGGCTTGGAACCAACCAAGCCAAAGCATTTGGATATACAATCCGCATGTATATCTAATCCATGGAGGCTACATGCAAGTCGCAAAATGGGGTAACCGACATTCCGCACCCCCTATCCCGAATTGGCATATAAATCGACATAATGTTCGCCGAGGATGGCGAGCAAGGTTTGGTGGTGGGTATTGAGGTTCAGCACCACCTCGGTGATCTGCCCGACCAGAAGCACAGGGATGCCAGTGAAGAACTGGAACACCCAGCGCGCGGTGGGGCATTCTGCGGGATGGCCTTTCTGGTCGGGGAACGTTTGCCGGTGTTCCGCCAGGCCTTGCCGGATGCGGTGTTCGAGGGCGGCGTAGACCATCAGGCACAGCGTCATGACGGCCATCAGGGCCATGATGCGCTTGGGCGACTTGAGGAACAGGGTGGACGCCATGAACAAGGGGTCCTTGAGAAAGCGGAAGCCGCGCTCGACCTTCTGTTGGTCTTTCTTGTAGGCATCGACGACCTGCTCGTCGCTGAAGATGCTTTCGTTGATATCGTTGGTGGCGATGATGAAGGCGCTTTTCTGCTGCAACCGCCGGGCATGGATGTCCAGCCGGGACGCCAACGGGCCTTGGATGGCGTAGCTGACCACCCCGGGCTCCTGGCCTTTCGCCGGGCGGCCTTTCTTGGCGTGGCGGGTCCGCGCGGCGACGCGGCCCTCGGCGACCGCCGTCAGCTTGAGCGCTTTGGCGAAAGCGTCCAGCGCCGCCCGGGCGTCCGTCTCGCAGGTGAAGCCTGGTCGGCAGAGGGTGTCAAAGGCCTTCAGC
>JBATDL010000478.1:0-2949 GCA_049663445.1 Candidatus Competibacter sp. | reverse complement strand
CCATCCACTGTACGGCGGCGAATTGGACAACCCGGTGGTGGCGGTGCTGGCCGGCGCTTACCAGCGACTGGGTTACAGCACGCTGCGTTTCAATTTCCGTGGGGTCGGCGCCAGCGGCGGGGATTACGACGATGGCCGAGGCGAGCGTGACGACGTGCGCGCGGCGGCGGCCTTTCTGGAAGAGATGGGTAAGACGGTGACCGATCTGGCCGGTTATTCCTTCGGCGCCTGGGTCAACCTGCGCCTCGATCCACCGCTCGCCGGGGTGCGTCGGTCATTGCTGGTGGCGCCGCCGGTGGCGTATTTGGAGTTTGATGGGGCGGTGGCGTTGCCATCGGTGGCATTGCGGGTGGTGGCCGGCGATCGCGACCGCTTCGCGCCGCTGGATTTGTTGCGGGAGCAGTTAGCGCGCTGGCAACCGGCCGCCGGTCTGCATGTGCTGCCGGGCGCCAACCATTTTTTTTACGGGAGCGCGCTGGATCGGCTGGCGGCGCTGGTCGAGACGGTGCTGGCGGCCCCTGCCAGCCAATAGCGCCACTAGATCTTGATTGGAGTGATGATCATCTGAATCTCCCGCAGGTGAAGCCGGCGCTGCATGGCGATGGCCGTGTGGTTGTGCAGCCAGGAGATAAACCAGTTATCACTATTGAAAATCAGCTTGCTGGCCAGGCAGACGCCGTTGGGATAACGCTCGATCACGCTAGCCGTCAATTTTTCCAGTTCCGCTTCCGCGTCGGTGCCGTAAGCGGCGTAGGACGCCGCCGCCCAGCCCTGGTGGTGGCAATAGTTCACGTAATAGCGCAGCGAGTTTTCGATCTGGTATTGCAGGGAGCGCAGTGCCCCTTTGCCACCGTAGCTCTCCGTGTCTACCTCGCCGACGCTAACGAAAACGAAATTTTTGAAGTGGCCGGGAAACAGCTCGTTCAGCCACTTGAGTGCGTACATGCCAAGCCCACGATTTTTGCCGACCAGAAAGATGGCGGTCGCCTGTTCAGGGTCGAGTGGGGGCTCCGGCAAGTCCTCGCCCCAACTGGGCCGTGGCGCGTAGAGCGCGTCAATGGTATGCAACTGTTGGCGGACCTGTTCGTAGTGGTTCTTAATCAGTGCGCAGACACCGATGATCAGGCTGGTGATCAGCAGCGTCAGCCAGCCGCCCTCGGTGAATTTTTCGACCACCGTAACCACCAGAATGCCGCCCGCGACGATGAATCCGAGCAGCGATAGCAGCAGCCGCGACTTCCAGTGGGGTTCATCGTAACGGTTATGCCACCAGTGTTTGCACAAACCCAGCAGCGACAGCGAAAATGTTAGGAACACATTAATGCTGTATAGCACCACCAGTACCGAGACATCGCCCTTGGTCCACAGCAGAATGCCGATCGCTCCCAGCCCCATCAGGAAAATTCCATTTTGCGTGACCAGGCGGCCGGACAGATTGCGGAACTGGCGCGGTACCCAGGAATCCACCGCCATGTTGGCCAGCACGGTCGGCCCACCCAGAAAGCCGGTATTGCACGCTACGAATAGCAGGCCGGCCTCCAGCAACAGCACCACCGCCAGCAGACCGTGGCTGAGAGTGGGGTCGAGTTGCCAACTGGCGATGATGGCGTTGAAGGTGGCCGCGTTCAGCGTCTGATGAGGAACCGGCTGCACATTCCACAGCAGATACAGCAGGATAATGCCGCCGGCGGTGAAGCTCAGGGCGCAGGCCATGTAGAACATGGTGTATTTGCCGGTGCGTACCCGCGGTTCGCTGAGCATGTTGACGTTGTTGGAGACCGCTTCCAGGCCGGTATAGGTGCCGCCGCCCAGCGAGTAGGCGCGCAAGAACAGCGAAATCGCGAACACCCAGCCCATCTGCTGGGTGAGCTGCTGGGTTTCGGTGACGGTGTCGGGGATCAGGTGAGGCAAGCCTTCGGCGTGGACGATGATGCCGTAGACGATCAGGAAGGCATGGGTCAGGATGAAGCCGAGAAAAACCGGCAGTAGCACCTTAATGGATTCTTTCATGCCCCGCAGGTTGAACACGATCAGCACGATTCCCAACCCGACTTCGGTCGTCAGCTTGTAGGATTGGGCGCTGGCCGGCAGCAGGCTGAACAGCGCGTCCACGCCGGCGGCGATGGAGATGGCGATGGTTAGCACGTAGTCCACCAACAGCGCCGAACCCGACACCAGTCCGGCTTTGGAGCCCAACAACTGGGTGGCTACCTTGTAGCCGCCGCCGCCGGTCGGAAACAGTTCGATAACCTGGTTGTAGGCCAAGGCGATGACAAACACGGTCAGGAACGTAGCGGCGGCCAGATACAGGCCAAAATGGGTGTACTGGCCCAGCGCCAGAAACGCTGCCTCAGGGCCGTAGCAAATCGAAGACAGGCCGTCGGCACCCAGGCTAATCCAGGCCAGGAAAGCGACCAGGGCGATGTTTTGCTTGGCTTCAGGGTTGAGCGGGTCGCGCGGTTTACCGATGACCGCTTCCCCGAGTTTGTCAACGAACGGCATAGGGGTTACCTGTGGCGGTTTTTGTTATATCGGCCTAACTATACTCCACAATCCGAGCGCCGCATTCAGAACGGCGGGAAGTCAGCAATTCTCATTTTGGCGATTTCACCCGGTTTCGGGTTGTGGGAGAGCCGGCTCGAAGCTTTGCAGCATGAACGCCATCAATGCCTCCCAGCTCTCAAAGCACAGGTCGCTGGTTAGGGTTCGGATGTCGTCGAACAAACATTGTCGCGAGGGTAGTTTCCGGCGGAGCAGTGGGTAGTGGCCATCCATCCACTCCAGTACGGTATGGACCAAAAAAGCCAGGATCAGGATAATGAGTCTAGGTCGTGTTCACAAAATTGCTAGCGGAGCATGATCACGATGAGGGCGAGGGTGACGAAAGCCAGGAAGTGGACTTTGAGTTTTTCATAGCGGGTGGCGACTCGGCGGAACTGTTTGAGTTTA
>JBATDL010000477.1:0-13800 GCA_049663445.1 Candidatus Competibacter sp. | reverse complement strand
GGCCGGTTGCGTCATGAACGACCTCGCCGACCGCGATTTCGACCCGCATGTCGCCCGCACCCGCGACCGGCCGCTGGCCGCTGGCCGGGTCAAACCGGGCGAAACGCTGGTCCTTGCCGCCGCGCTGAGCCTGCTGGCCTTCGCTCTGGTGCTGACCCAGAATGCGCTGACCGTCAAGCTGTCCTTCGTCGGCCTGGCGCTGACCGCCAGCTATCCATTCATGAAGCGGCTGCATCCCCTACCGCAGCTTCATCTCGGCGCGGCGTTCGGCTGGGGCATTCCGATGGCTTACGCGGCGGTGACCGACAGCCTGCCGCCAGCGGCCTGGCTGTTGCTCCTCGGCAATGTGCTCTGGTCGGCGATTTACGATACCCAGTACGCCATGGTGGACCGGGAAGACGATCTCAAGGTCGGCGTCAAATCCACCGCTATCCTGTTCGGCGAGCGGGATAAGCGGATCATCGGCTATCTGCAACTGGCGTTGCTGATCGTGCTGGTGGTGGTGGGGCTGCTGGCCGGACGCGGTTGGATCTATTATCTGGGCTTGTTCACGGCAGCGTGGTTCGCCCTGTACCAGCAATACCTGATCCGCAACCGCGAACCGGCCGAATGCTTCAAGGCGTTTCTCAACAACAACGGTTTCGGGCTGGCGATTTTCTGCGGGTTGCTGCTGGATTATCTGCCGGCGGGTCCCGCCTGAAATGGGCAGGCACGCACCCGGATAATCTCAACGCTGTTCCCCCTCCCACCCACGGCTGGGGAAATTTCCGTCAAACGAGGAAAACATCATGCTGATTGTCCATGTCTTCGTCCACGTCAAGCCGGATTGCGTCGAGGCGTTCAAGGAAGCCTCGCTGGACAATGCGCGCCACAGCGTCCGGGAACCGGGGATCGCCCGCTTCGACGTGATTCAGCAGGCCGACGATCCGACCCGCTTCGTACTGGTCGAGGTCTACCGCACGGTCGAGGCCACGACCCAGCACAAGGAAACCACTCATTACGCCCGCTGGCGCGATGCAGTGGCCGAGATGATGGCGGAACCGCGCGCCAGCGTGAAATACGCCAATCTGTTCCCGGCCGATCCGGGTTGGGATTACCCGTCCGGCGTTTGAGAGCCAGCCGCCGATGTCGGAAGAACTGGAACTGCAAACGCCCTATCTACGGCTGGCGGCACGGGTCTGGGGTCCGCCGGACGGTGTTCCGGTGTTGGCGCTACACGGCTGGCTCGACAATGCCGCCAGTTTCGATGCCCTGGCGCCGCTGCTGCCCGATGTGCGACTGGTGGCGCTGGACCTGATCGGACACGGTCGCTCCGACCACCGACCGCTGGGCGTTCATTACCATTTCGTGGATTTCATTCCCGATGTGGTCGCCGCCGCCGACGCGCTGGGCTGGGACCGCTTTGCCCTGCTCGGTCATTCGCTGGGCGGCGGCATCGCCAGCTTCGTCGCCGCTACCCTACCGGAGCGGATCAGCCGGGTGGCAATGATCGAGGGTCTGGGGCCGCCGACCAGCAACCCCGACGATGGGCCAGTCAACCTGCGCAAGACCATTAAGCAGATGGACGCCCTGCCGCGCAAGCGCCCACCGGCTTATGCGAATCTGGAAGCCGCGATTCAGGCGCGCTGCGAGGCCAGTGGTCTGTCGTGGGTGGCGGCGGCGATTCTGGTCGAGCGTGGCGTGCGGCCGGTCGACGGTGGTTTCGGCTGGCGCACCGATCCCCGGCTGCGTTTCGTCTCGCCGCTGTATCTGAGCGAACCGCAAATCCTGGCCTACATGGAACGTATCGTGGCGCCGGCGCTGCTGATCTGCGGCGCGGATGGCTATCTGGTCAAGCGGGCGTACATGCGAGAACGTTATGCCCGCATCGCCGATCTGACGGTAAAAATTCTGCCCGGTGGGCACCATCCTCACCTGGAAGATCCCGAACCCTGTGCCCAACTGCTCGCGCCGTTTCTAACGGCGGTTTGAGCAATGACCCCTTCACACCCGCTCACAGCGACCAATACCGCACCTTGTCCGGAAAGATCCAACGTATTCCGCCGCGCGGGTCGGGCCGGTCGCCCCGGTAGCGCGGAATCAGATGCACATGCAGATGCGGTACCGTCTGGCCGGCGGCGGCACCCTCATTGACCCCGACATTGAAACCGTCCGGCCGGAATTCAGCTTGCAAGGCCGTACGGACCCGCGCCAGCAACTGGCCCAGTTCCACCCACTCCACCACGGTCAAATCGAACAGCGATCCCACATGCCGGCGCGGCACCAGCAGCGTATGTCCTGGCGACACCGGAAAGGCATCGCGGATCGCGCGCATGTGCTCGGAAGCAGCGACAATGCATTCTTGCGATAAGTTGCAGAACGGACAACAGGCAGCCATGAGTAAAACCCGATTGGGATGAACGGGCAACGTCGAATAAGTGCTTGCCTTCAAAATATAGCTGACGATCCCTCATCGCTCGCCAACGATTCGTATCCCACTCCGCAAGAGCCGGTTTATCAAAAACCGCCCACTCCCGACCCAAGACCAGACAGCGCGACTGCCCCGATCAGTCGTTGAGCGGGGATTGACAGTACGATGGAGGATCAATATGATTCGCGTTCTTTCAATTCCCCAGTAGCTCAGCTGGTAGAGCAGGTGACTGTTAATCACCGGGTCCGTGGTTCGAGTCCGCGCTGGGGAGCCAGATCAAGCAACGCCCTGCCATCCCGCAGGGCGTTTTCGTTTTTGGATCTAGCGTCCACAGGGTAGCGTCGGGATTGGTTGAGCGAACGCTGTCTCTTGTTCGAACAGCCACCGACGACCCGTGGGATGCCCGCCCCGCTGTATCGGAAGCGTTGCCCGTCGTGCTTTTTCAGCGCTACCCTATGGATGGGTGACAAGGCATGTAGCCTTCGCACCCATGCACGCCGCCCGCGTCGCGGCCACAGTCCTTGCAACCCCATCCTCAAGAGCCGAAATCATGGCAAAACAGATCCCTCTTAACGAGCGCATCATTTTCGCGCTGGACGTCGATTCAAAGGATGAAGCCGAACGCTGGCTGGATCGCCTGGATGATCGGGTCCGGTTCTACAAGGTTGGTCTACAACTGTTCCTGGCGGGCGGGTTCCCGGCGATCGACATGATCTTGCAGCGCGGCCACAAAGTGATGGTCGATCTGAAGTTCTTCGACATCCCCGAGACCGTGGCCTTGGCGGTTCGGGAACTGAAAAACAAGGGCGCCACCTTCATCACCGTGCATGGCAACGAACCAATTCTGCGCGCGGCCGTGCAAGAACGAGGCAGCGCCCAAATCCTGGCCGTGACCGTGCTCACCAGCTTCGACGAATCCGATATGCGGGAGATGGGCATGACCGGCACCATCGAGGATCTGGTTTACCACCGCGCCCGGAAAGCGCTCGCCCTAGGCTGCGATGGCGTGGTTTCTTCCGGCTTGGAAGTCCCTCGCCTCCGGGACGGGCTGGGCGACAAGTTTCTGATCGTGACGCCCGGCATCCGCCCAGGAACCAACGACGCGATTCAGGACGACGATCAGAAACGGGTCGCGTCCGCCCATGCCGCCATCAGGAATGGGGCCGATTACGTGGTGGTGGGGCGCCCCATCCGCAATGCCAAGGACCCGATTAACATCGTCAGGGCACTGCAAGACGAGATCGCCGCCGCGTTGTAGGCACCGTTCATCCTTCGTTTTCCCCCACGCCGTCCCGGCGCGTTTTTTCGCGGCGGTCGCCCGCAGTCACCAGCACCTCAAAACCGGCAACCACATCCAGCAGTTCGACGGTAATTGCCTCCTGACGCTGCTGACGATAGGCGATGTTCAATTCTGCCAAACGGTCCGCGATGTTGCGCTCGGCGGCCTGCATCGCCAATAGGCGGCTGGCGTGTTCGCTGGCCAACGCCGCGCGGTTCGGTCACGACGCTGGTGGGTACTGAGGAAACTGAGATGGCCGGCATCGGAGGAAGCCTTCACACAAACCGCCCCGCAACAGCAACATTGCCGGCGGCAAAGGCCCCATGTCGAGGCCAAACGGCTTCATTCCGAAGGGTGGACTCGACGGTGGCAGATAAAACTCAATCCAGCGAAGCTTGCAAACCGGGGCTTTAACGACTATCGCTTAGCTAACCCTACATCTCAAGGAGTTAACGATGAAAATCCTACGCTCGATCTGCATGGTGGTACTGCTTGCAATGTCACTCTCCGCATGGAGCGCCGACGGCTTGATTGCCGTCAAGAGCCCGTTTAGCCCCAAGGAAACGATGGATCGCCTGGAAAGTCTGCTCCAGCAGAAGGGCATGACGATTTTTGCCCGGGTCGATCACGCGGCGGGAGCGAAGAAGATCGGCAAGACCCTCCGCCCGACTGAGCTGCTAATCTTTGGCAATCCGCAGGGTGGCACGCCGTTCATGGAATGCGCTCAAACGGTCGGGATCGACCTGCCGCTCAAAGCACTGGTCTGGGAAGATGCCTCCGGTCAGGTCTGGCTCGGCTACAACGACCCGGCGTTCCTGGCGGCGCGCCACGGGGTGGCGCAATGCCCGGTGGTGGCGAAGCTGCAAAAGGCCGTGGCCGGTTTCGCTCGGGAAACCGTTGGCGATTGAGCGGAGGAATCCGTCCAGCGATGATCGCGCTTCAAGACTCCGCGTCGGCCAAGCGCACGCTGGGTCTGATCGCGATGCCGCCCCGAGGCCAGAACTCTCCCCGCACCTCCAGCCATTTCGGTTGCAGGAACTGAAACAGATCACGGGCGATGCAGTTGACGCTGTCCTCGCTGAACTCGCCCTTGTTGCGAAAGCTGAACAGGTACAGCTTCAGTGATTTCGATTCCACCAGAAATTCGCGGGGGCTGTAGCGAATGCTGATGTGGGCGAAATCGGGTTGCCCGGTCAACGGGCACAGACAGGTAAACTCGGGACAGTCCAGTTCCACCACGTAATCCTGCTGGGGATAGCGGTTGTGGAACCGCTCCAACACGGTCGGGCTATAGGTTTGTGGGTACTCGGTCTTGGACTGACCCAGCAGCGTCAGGTTTTCGGTATCGGACATGACAAGCTTCCGGCGGTGAAGGTGTGCGGGGCGGCCGGTTCGGCCGCCCCCGGACAGCATAGCGCAATCCCAAAAAAAGCGGGGCGACCCGAAGGCCGCCCCGCTGGCTTGGGTACAAGCCCGATAAAGGCTAACCGAGATCCTTGATGCCCTGGATCATCCCGGCCGCCACCTTTTGCGCGTCGCCGTAAACCATCCGGGTGTTATCGGCAAAGAACAACGCATTCTCGATGCCGGCGAAGCCCACACCCTTACCGCGCTTGATCACCTGCACGTTCTTGGCGTGATCGACGTTCAGGATCGGCATCCCATAGATCGGGCTGGACTTGTCGGTGCGCGCTGCTGGATTCACCACATCGTTAGCGCCAATCACCAGCGCCACATCAGCGGTGGAAAACTCTTCGTTGATTTCTTCCATGTCGAAGATCAGATCGTAGGGCACGCCCGCTTCCGCCAGCAGCACGTTCATGTGGCCGGGCATCCGACCCGCGACCGGGTGAATGGCGAACTTGACGACGACATCACGCTCCATGAGTAGCTTGCACATTTCCCAGATCTTGTGCTGCGCCTGGGCCACCGCCATGCCATAACCGGGAACGATGATGACCTTGCTCGCATACGCCATCTGAATGGCCGCATCCGGCGGCTCCATCGGCTTGAGGCTACCCGTCACCGCCTGCGCTTCGCCACTGCCCAACGCCGCCCAGTTGCTGAATAGCACGTTCGACACCGAGCGATTCATCGCCTTGGCCATCATCAGCGTCAGTAGCGTACCGGACGAGCCGACGATGATACCGGCAATGATCATCGCCGAGTTGCCCAGCACAAAGCCTTCCAGCGCCACCGCCAAGCCGGTAAAGGCGTTGAACAGCGAGATGACCACCGGCATGTCCGCGCCACCGATGGGTAAGGCCATCATCGCGCCGAAGGCCAAAGCCAGCAGGAAGAACACCGAGATCAACCCGCCGCTGGTGCTGTGGCTCACGGCAACGATCAAGCCCAGCAGCACCGCGCTGGCGAAGATAACCATATTGACCTTCTGCTGACCGGGGAAGCGGAATTTGGCGTCATCCTTGAAAAACTTCAGCTCCTGCAACTTGCCGAACGCCACCACCGAGCCGGAGAACGACACCGCGCCGATCAACGCGCCAGCGACCGCCATGATCAGAACCGAGGTTGCCGGCGCCATTGCGTGGTTGCCATGGTCCTTCAATAGTTCCACCGCTGCAATCGCCGCCGCCGCGCCGCCGCCCATGCCGTTGTAGATGGCGATCATTTGCGGCATGGCCGTCATTGCCACTTTCTTCGCCCCATACCAGGCAATCGCGCCGCCGATAACAATGGCGATCACCATCAACACATAGTTGGCCGGAATGATGTGCGCGGTGATCTGCGGGTGAACGAAGCTGACCACGGTGGCCAGCACCATCCCATAGCCTGCCCAGACAATGCCGCTGCGAGCGGTGGTCGGGTGCGACATCCGCTTCAGGCCGAGAATGAACAGCGCGGCCGTCAAAAAATAGACCGTTTCAATCAGATAACCCATGGCTTACTTCTCCTGGCCTTTGCTGCTCTTGAACATTTCCAGCATCCGCTCGGTGACGAAGTAGCCGCCGACCGCATTGCCTGCGCCCAGCAGTACGCCCAGGAAGCCAATCGTCTGTTCCAGAGGGGTTTCCGCCTGGCCCAGGGCTACCATCGCGCCGACCAGCACGATACCGTGAACGAAGTTGGTGCCGGACATCAGCGGGGTGTGCAGGATCACCGGCACCTTGCCGATGATTTCATAGCCGAGAATACCGGCCAGCATCAGGATGTAGATGGGAGAAAAAAAGGCAACCACTGCTTCCATCGTGCTTCTCCGGGTTATTGTTCGAGCAATTTACGGGTGGGCTCATGAACGACCTGCCCATCACGGGTCAAGGCGCTCTTGGCGATCACCTCATCGTCCCAGTCCAGATTCAACAGGCCATCCTTGATCATCGGCGACAGGAAGTTGTACAGGTTCTTCGCGTACATTTCGCTGGCCGGGACCGGGAAGTTGCTAGGGATATTGAGCGGGCCGTCGATGATCACACCGTTATGCTCATAGGTCTCGCCGGGGCGGGTCAAGTCACAATTGCCGCCGGATTCCGCCGCCAGATCGACGATCACCGCGCCGCGCTTCATATTCTCCACCATGGCCGCCGTCACAATCTTCGGCGCTGCTCGCCCGGGAATGGCGGCGGTAGTGATAACCGCATTGGCAGCGGCGATGTGCTTGGCCAGCACGTCGGCCTGCTTCTGCTTTTCTTCCGCCGTCAGTTCACGGGCGTAACCGCCTTCGGCGGCGGCGTTGACCCCGGTGTCGATCATCTTGGCGCCCAGCGATTCGATTTCCTGACGGGCCGCTGGGCGGATGTCGTAGGCTTCGACCATCGCGCCCAGCCGTTTGGCGGTGGCAATGGCTTGCAAGCCAGCGACGCCTGCGCCGACGATGACCACCTTGGACGGGCGGATGGTGCCTGCGGCGGTAGTCAGCATCGGGAAGAACCCGCTGGCCAGGCTGGCGGCGCGCAACGCCACATAGTAGCCGGCCACGGCGGCCTGGGAGGACAGCACATCCATCGACTGGGCGCGGGAGATGCGCGGGATCAGTTCCATGGCGAAGCTGGTGATTTTCTTGTCGCGCAGCCGCTTGACCACATCCGGGTTGCGATGTGGCGACAACACGGCCAGCAGCACCGAGCCGTCCTTGAGCAGCTCCACTTCTTCCAAAGTGGGTCCCTGCACCTTGAAGACCACCTCAGCCTCGGCATATAACGTCTGAGCACCGTCCACCAACCGGCTGCTTTTAGCATAGGTTTCATCGGTGAAGAAGGCGCTGAGACCCGCGCCTTTTTCCACCAGGATTTCCACGCCGAGCTTAGCAAAACGCTCGGCCATCGTCGGGTCCAGCGCGACCCGCTGTTCGCCCGAAATGGTTTCCTTCGGGACGGCCATACGAACAGGCATGATATTGTCCTCCTGATTGTGATTTCCGCCGGACTCCCGCCCGTCCGGAAATTGACACGAAAAAAAGGCTTCTTTGAAAGCCTTTTGGAGTGCCAGGGTTTAAGTGGGCATGCGCGCTGTCAGCGGGTAACGCGCGATACTCGTAGAATAGTAGCCTAGACTTTCAACATCACAAATGGGCAAAGCTCGAAATATGTCCAATGCCCCAAGCGTCGCCCCTGCAAATCGACACCGGATTTTGCGTCCATGGCGTGTCAACCTGAGCTCAGGTTGGCTGGCGACAATGGGATGGAGACAAGGATACAGGCACAGGTGAGGTATGTACGAATTGGAGCAGCAGGTTCTACACACGGATGTGACGGGAATGCCGTTGGAATGGATTAATTACCAGCAAGCAGTGCGCTTATACCACGCCGAGCAGGTGGCCTACACTTGCGGCATGGCGCTCTACACGGTGCACGGCGGCATCAACACCCTCAGCGGCCGGCGCAGTGCCATCACGGTGAACTCCATCATTGCCACGCAGGGCGGCGCCTACGCCCGCCTGCGCGCTCGTCATGACTACGTGCCGCCCCTCTCGAACGCCTCGCTGTTTCGCCGCGACTGCAACACCTGCCTGTACTGCGGCGGGACTTTTACGATTCGCGACCTGTCCCGCGACCACGTCAGGCCGCTCGTGCAAGGCGGCGCCGATCACTGGAACAATGTAGTCACCGCTTGCAAGCCCTGCAACCAGCGCAAGGGTGGCAAGACGCCGGAACAGGCCAGAATGCAGTTACTGGCGATTCCGTTCACCCCCAATCACCCGGAATACGTGTATTTGCAGGGCAAGCGGGTGCTGGCCGATCAGATGGATTTTCTCCGCGCTCACTTTCCTCGATCCAGCCCGCTGCACCAGCGGCTGGCGCGGCTGTCCTGACCCGGCGCGAGGTGTGCGATGACGGACGATCAGGGTTTTCTACACGAGGTTTACAGTGCCTTCGGCGGTATCGCCGCCTTCGCCCAGCACCGCTTGGCCGAACATCGCCTGAACCAGGAGCGACTGGCGTTGCTGCGGGATTCCATCGAGCAGGTGGTGGACGCCAGCGAGCCGCGAATCCGGCTGGTGGGTAACTACGCCGAAAAACTGCTGGACGCCGTGGAAATCGGGCAGCGTCATTGCGATGGCTTGCTGCGGCATTTGCCGCCAGCGCTGACGCTCGCTGGCCGCGCTTGGGCCATGGACCCGCGAGTCAATGCCTTTTTTGCCACGACGGACAGCCTGCGCACAACCCTGGGGCTCGATCCTCAGGTACGCGCCTTTTTCAAGGAGAGCGGACGGACAGAGTGTTTTGCCCTGCTGCTCATGGTCAAGCGCGAAACCGAGACTTTCGGCCCGACATTGGAAAACAGCCTACTGGTCCGCGATGTCCGCCAGATCCGGGTCAGCTTCTCGAATCACCAGTTATTCTTTCCCGCCGCCAGCGAATCCGAACTGCGCCAGGAACTGCGGCGGCGAATGCTGGTGTTTCTGGCCTCGCGGGCTTTGGAACGCATCAACGAACTGCGCGAGCGACGCGGAACTCTGGAAGAGCAGCGACGGCAACTGCAAGCACAACTGCAAGCGCTGCGGGGACACGCGCAGGGCTTACGGCCACTGCTGTCCGCCACCGATGCCGACGAGCGCCGACGGGCGGAACTGGAACAGCGACTGTCCCAGACCGAGGGCGAGCTGATCGTCGCCCGCAAGCAGTTGGGTACGCTGGACGATTACCTGGATCAAGTGCAACAGGTGATCGGCCACCCGGAAACCTACCTGCAACTGCATCCGCTGGCCCTGCGACTCAACCGGCTCGGGGTCAAACTTGCCCCGGATTCGCCGGAGCCTGGGGAAACCATCACCCTGATCGAGCTGGCCTCCCTGGGCGAGCAAAGGATCGGCGCGCTGGTCCGCTTCAGCCGCGACGAACTGCCACTAGCCGAAACCGATTAGACGCGCACGCCAGCCGGACCGGAACCGATATCGGTTGATATTCAGCATCCGGGAACCGCTCACTCCTCGCCCAGCGGCACCGAAAACGCGACCTGATAGCGGTCGGAAGTTTCCGCGATCTCCAACTGGCAGGCGGCGCCGAAGGCCAGCAGCAGGCGTTGACGGATGTTGTCCTGAGCCAAACGCTGGCCCGATCCGCCGGCTTGCCCACCGGCCACGATCCGCCGGGGGTTGGCAATGGTGAAACGCAAGGTGTTGGACCGCAGATCGATGCCAATGCTCAGCCGGCCACCCTCCGGCAGGGTCTGGATGCCATGATGGATGGCGTTTTCCACCAGCGGTTGCAGCAGCAGGGCCGGCAGCAACGCGGCCAGCGGCAAGCCGTCGGCCAGATGCCACTCCACTTGCAGCCGCTCGCCGAGGCGCAGTCGCTCGATGGCGATGAAGCGACGAGTCAACTCAAGCTCCTCCCCCAGCGTGATGCGCTCCTGATGGGCCAGTGCCGAGCGCAGCAGGTCGGCCAGATCGAGCACCGCCTGTTCCGCCTGCTCCGGCCGCGCGGGAATCAGGCCAGCGATGGTGTTGAGGGTGTTGAACAGAAAGTGCGGATGGATGCGCGCTTGCAGGGCGCGCAGCCGGGAGCGAGCTTCGGCCTCGACGTTGCGCTGCCATTGATGGCGAACATAAAAGTAGCGCAATGCCAGCAAGGTAACGATACCGGCGATGGCGAGGTTGCGGGCGATCAGACTGGCCGGCGGCGCGGCGAGCTGATTCAGTTCGGGCGGCGATTTCAGGAACCACCAACCGAGGGCCGAAAAAATCAGGGTGACCAGTTGGGTCAGGCCAAGCACGGCCAAGGTGGCTGCAGTGACCCCGAGCTGATTGAGCCAGCGCCGGCACAAACACAAAGCGGCGGCGGCGCCCAGCACCACCCACTGCACGAACAGCGAGATCAACGCCAGCCGGTTCCAGAAGTCGCCCAGGCGGTCGGCTTCGCTCAGCGCCAGCACCAGGGCAAACAACTCGGCCAGCAAAATGGTCAGGAAGACGGTGGGGTTGGCGCAAAAATCGGGTAGGAAACCGGACACAGGCTTTTGTGTACGGGAAGATCGGTGCGGTGCTCGTCGCATGGGTACCTTTAGCAAATCATCTGAGTGAAGTGCTGCCACTATCTTATCGCAGCCACGTCAAAACAGCGCCAGGCTGGACTACAACGCCACAATCCCGCCAACCTCGCCAAACACAACAACCACCCAAAAGCCGGTGGTCTCCGAATCGCCGCACATGGACGCCACCGCCGAACCTTGGCACACTATAAAATAATGTAGCCGGGAACTGCGGGCAGTGTCGAACGGCCTCATGCTCAGGCAACCGACCCATCCGCAGTTCAACCAGGACCACCTTTTCGCCGCATGACCACCACGCTCCATAATGACCACCTGCTGCGCGCCCTCCTGCGACAGCCGGTGGACCGCACCCCGGTCTGGCTGATGCGCCAAGCCGGCCGCTATCTGCCGGAATACCGCGCCGCCCGTGCCCGCGCCGGCAGTTTCCTCATGCTGTGTCAGACCCCGGAACTGGCCTGCGAAGTCACCCTGCAACCACTGGAACGGTTTCCACTGGACGCGGCGATTCTGTTCTCCGATATTCTGACCGTACCCGACGCCATGGGGCTGGGGCTGTCGTTCAGCGAAGGGGAAGGCCCGCAGTTCGCCCGGCCGCTGCGAGCGGCGGTCGATATCGCCCGATTGAGCGTACCCGACCCGGAGATTGAACTGCGTTACGTGATCGACACGGTGCGGCTGGTCCGCCGCGAGTTGGCCGGCCAAGTTCCACTGATCGGCTTCGCCGGCAGCCCGTGGACGCTGGCGACCTACATGGTCGAGGGTGGCTCTAGCAAGGACTATGCCCGGATCAAGGGCCTGCTGTACGATCAGCCGGAACTGCTGCACCGACTGCTGGATGTGACCGCCCGGGCGGTGACCGCCTATCTCAACGCCCAGATCGCCGCCGGCGCGCAGGCAGTGATGGTATTCGACACCTGGGGTGGCATCTTGGCCCCACGCGCTTACCGGGAATTTTCACTGGCCTACATGAGCCGCATCGTCGCCGGACTAACTCGTGAGGCTGAGGGACGACCGGTGCCGATCATCCTGTTCACCAAGGGAGGCGGCGCCTGGCTGGAAGACATCGCCGCCAGTGGCTGCGATGCGGTGGGGGTAGACTGGACCGTAGATTTAGGCGACGCCCGCCGCCGGGTCGGGGCACGGGTGGCGCTGCAAGGCAACCTCGATCCGGCCGCGCTATACGCTGCTCCCGAACGCATCCGCCAGCAAACGGCCCAAGTGCTGGCCGATTACGGCACTGGACCCGGCCATGTCTTCAACCTCGGCCATGGCATCCAGCCAGGGATCGATCCGGAGCACGTCCGGGTGCTGGTCGAAGCAGTGCACCAATTGAGTGTTCCCTATCACGCGTGCACCGCCATGAGCGGCGCATGATGACCTCGATACCGAACCCCAGACCAGCCAGCGCCCGGATCCTGTCATCTGGCGTAGTAGTAGTGCATTGGCATGCTGATCGTTACGACTATCTTTTATTAAGAGCCTATAATTACTGGGATTTTCCCAAAGGCGTCGTGGAAGTCGCCGAATCGCCGCTGCAAGCGGCCGTCCGCGAGGTCGAGGAAGAAACCACGCTGACCGGACTGCGGTTCCGCTGGGGCGATCTCTATCGGGAAACCCACCCCTACAACCAGGGCCGTAAGGTAGCCCGTTACTACATCGCCGAATCGGCGAGCACCGAGGTCAGGCTCATGCCCAACCCCGAGTTGGGACGGCCGGAGCACAACGAATACCGCTGGGTCGACCGCGCCGAAGCCTGGAACCTGCTGACGCCGCGAGTGCGGGCGATTCTGGAATGGGCCGATGGCGTCATGGCCCGATCCGGCCGGCACCGCTGAGCGCCGCGCCGGTGGCCTTCCAACAAACCGGCTCTTAACAAATGCCTCAAAGGCAACCGTGCAATTCCATGGAGGCTACCCCGATGACCCCAAGCTATCAGCCGCTCCCATTTCACCATCTGGAAGCCGGCGCCGGGTATTTCCGGCCCAAGCAGCTTCTGCCCGACCACGTCTCCGCCGACGACCCGGCCGTGCAGGTGATGACCGACCTCAGCCAAGTGACCGCCTACACCACCGAACTGGATACGCCGCTCAGCAAGGCGCTGGAAACCATGGTCAAGCGTGGGGTGCGCATGTTGCTGGTACGCGATGGCGACGGCCGGATCGTCGGACTGGTGACCAGCCGCGACATCGAGGGCGAAAAGCCGGGCCGCATCCTGGCCAAGGCTGGCGGCGACTGGGAGGATCTGCGGGTCGCCGACATCATGACGCTCAAACCCAAGCTGGAAGTGCTGCTGATGGACGATGTGCTGAAGGCGCGAGTGGGCGACATCATCTCCACTCTGCGGCAGATGAACCGCCAGCATGCAATGGCGGTGGATACCGATCCCGCCACCGGCAAGCCGGCGGTTCGCGGTATTTTCTCGCTGTCGCAAATCGGTCTGCTACTCGGGCTGGACATCGATCCCGCGCATCAACCGACCACCTTCGCCCAACTGGAGCGGGCCGGCATCGACTATCCGATCGCCAGCACCGACCTGCCGCCGTAACACCGGTGCAGCCGGTGTGCCGGCCGCGCCCCGCTAGCGCCGCGCCTCCAGGGTTTCCCGCAAGCGAACCGGATCGATGTCGCCGGCAATGACGCCCTGCCCCAACCCACGCAGCAGGAT
>JBATDL010000476.1:0-1718 GCA_049663445.1 Candidatus Competibacter sp. | reverse complement strand
GGCGTCGCACATGACCGAGCTGGTGGCAACCACCCTGCGCGAGTTCGCCCAGTTGCTGGGCGAACTCGCCGCCAAACAGGACTGTCGGGAACCGCGAGATCGGGAGGCGGTGGATTATTTTCGGAATCGCTACCTGCGTTGGTCGCGCAGTGGCCTGGTGCAGGCGGACGAGTATCAGCGGTGCATTGTGCGGCTGGCGGAAACCCAGCAGCCGGTGCTGGTGAGCCTGGCGGTTGCCGTGAGCCCGGCTCCGGAGCAGGACAACGTACTCTGCGCGCTGCTGATCAACCCCAGTTGGTGGCTGTATCGGGAAATCCGCCTGCGGCTGCGTAGCCCCGAACTGGTGTTTGTCGATGAAGGGCGGGTTCCATCGCTGCGGTTGCTGGACGGCCGGGAAGCACAACCGGTGTACATTCGCTATCGCTGTCCCCGCGCCGGCCCGGTACAAACCACACTGTGGCTGGAACTCGACCTCTGCGACCATCGGGGGGAATGGCACGCCTACGACAACCGCTTCGAGATCCGGCTGGATTTCACCCAGCCGATTGAGAGCAAGCAGGAACCGGCGGCGGGCGATGTGCCGCGATCCGATCACTTCTGGCCCGATCCGCTCCTGGACAAGACCGTCTCCAGCGAATGGCTGCTGGACGATCCGGTTGCCGCACGCGAGGAAGCTGGGGCCGGCGCTCTGGCCTGTACGCTACCGCTCGAACTGGAAGCCGATCCCGAACGTAGCTACAGCCTGCGGGCCGCGAGCGCCGCTAGCGGTCAGGCGCTTAGTCGCGGTACGCCGCTGACGCGGGCGCTGCTGCTGCCGGAAAATTCGGCCCAGGCGGCGGCGCGCATCGAGCTGGTATCGCGTCCACTGATGATCTTTGGTCGCCACAGTGCCGCCGCCGGCACCGGGTTCGGCGATTTCACCTTGGGCTTCGTGCCCAAGTACAGCCGGATTTCCCGGTTACATAGCGTGATCTGTGCGCTGGGTGATCAACTGGCGCTGATGTCGGCCAGCGATGAGGGTTATACCTACACTGGCCGCAACGGCCAACGGCTGGAGCGCGGGAGCTGGCACCTGCTGGAGGCCGACGATGTCCTGGATGTGTGCGATCTGTACCGATTAAAGCTATCCCTGGCCTGGGATCGTAAAGGCGAGCATGCGCCGCCGGATTGGGATAGCGAGGAACCGCGCGACAAGTTCGGCCATTATCTGCTTGAACTGGTCGACGTGCTGCACCAGCGCGACCGGCAGGCCAATACCGATGCCCTACGGGAAAAACTCAAGGTTCGCTATCTCAATCTGCTGAAAATGCAGGAACGGGTGGCCCAGTTGAATGGGGTCGGCAACCCTGGCGCCCTGCTTTACGCCCGGTTCGAGCGCGAAGATGCCGCGCGCCGGCAGATCGTCCACTACTACGTTCCCAAGTGGTTGCCACTGGGTAGTTCTCCGCAGGCCGGCCTGCGCGTCAACGCTCCGGGCGTGGCGCCCCGGCACGCCGAATTGCTGTTCCGGGACGGCATGTACTGGATTCAGAACCTGGCGGAGCCGGGTTCGGTTCGGGTGGGCTGTCACGGTTTGGCCACCAACGAGGTACTGGCCCTGGAAGCAGGCGACGTACTGAGGATTGGTACGGCGCGGTTTACGTTTGAGGCGTACTGATTCCGGGCTGACCGTCGGGCGGTGGCGGTAGCACCGCCTCGGCCAGCAAGCCGCCCAGCGC
>JBATDL010000475.1:0-2063 GCA_049663445.1 Candidatus Competibacter sp. | reverse complement strand
CGCTGACGGCGCTGCGTTTCGTGCAGGCGGCGGGCGGTTGCGCCGGCGTGGTGATCGCCCGCGCCGTGGTGCGCGACCGTTTCGACGCGCGGACCTCGGCCAAAGTCTACTCGCTGCTGATGCTGGTGATGGGACTGGCGCCGATCCTGGCCCCGATCATCGGCGGCTGGATTCTGGTGCTGACTGGCTGGCGCGCGATCTTTGGGGCACTGATCCTGTTCGGGCTCATCACCCTAACGCTCAGTTGGCGCTATCTGCCGGAAACCCGGCCAGCGGACACCCTCGGCAGCGCCGGAATTGGTGCAGCGCTGCGAGTCTATGGCGAACTGTTGCGCGACCGGCATTTTATCGGCTATGCCCTGAGCGGCGGCTTCGCGCTGGGCGGTATGTTCGCCTACATCACCGGCTCACCGCATGTATTCATCGAGCTGTACGGCGTGCCGGCGCAGTCCTTCGGCTGGCTGTTCGGACTCAATGCGCTGGGGTTGATCGCCAGCTCGCAGTACAACCGCCGGCTGCTGACACACCATACCGCCGATGCGATCCTGCGTCGCGCCAATCGCGCGACCGTGCTGCTGGGGCTGGTGCTGCTGGCGGTCGCGACCAGCGGCTGGGGTGGTCTGCCGGTACTGCTGATACCGCTGTTCGGCTATATCGCCAGTATCGGCTTCACCGGACCGAACGCGATGGCCTGCGCGCTGGCCGATCAGGGCGGTCGCGCCGGCAGCGCCTCGGCCCTGATCGGCACGCTGCAATTTGGCGTGGCGTCAGTTTCCAGCATGTTGGTCGGACTGCTGGGCAATGGTTCGGCGTTGCCGATGGCGGCGGTCATCGCCGGCTGCGGGGTGCTGGCCTACATCGCCCATCGCATTCTGGTCGGGGACGGGAAATGATGGATCGGGGTTTGCGCTCGGCGACTATGCTTCGCCAGACTGGTGGATGCCGGCATCCTGCCGCTGTTTCAAGCTGACGCCATGTCCTCCCATCATCGTCGCGCCCTGACCCTGAGCATCGCCCTGGCTGCTCTGCTCTACCTCGCCTTCGTGCTGTTCGCCGACCGTGCCGCGGTATTCGCCGCCTTACGGCGCGTGGGTCTGCCGGTGTTGCTAGCGATCTTTGCCCTGTCGCTGCTCAACTATCTGCTGCGCTTCTGGCGCTGGCAGCGCTACATGGCCGCGTTTGGCCACACCCTGCCGTGGCGACGACATTTCCTCTACTATTTAGCGGGCTTTACCCTGACTGTGACACCGGGCAAGGCCGGCGAGGCGGTGCGGTCGCTGTATTTGCACGGCCATGGCGTGAGCTATGCCCAGAGCCTGGCAGCGCTGTTCGTGGAACGGTTGCTGGACGTGCTGGCGATGAGCCTGCTGGCGCTACTGATTCTGTTGGCCCGGCCCGATTACACCGGGCTGGTGGCGGTGGCCTGGATGCTGACGCTGGGGCTGGGCTGGCTGGCTACCCGCGCATGGCTACCGGAAAAATTGCGGGCATGGGGACAGAATCATCGCCACGGTCATCAGTTCGACCGGCTGGCGCGGTTGCTTGATTCGGCGGCGGTACTGTTGCGGCCGGGTTACTTTCTATTCGGATTAGGATTGGGTGTGCTGTCCTGGGGACTGGAAGGATTATCCTTGTATTTGATTGCTCGGGATGTCGGTGTCGGAGTCGGCGTGGAAACAGGCATCGGTATCTACGCCATCGCGGTGCTGGCGGGGGCGCTGTCGTTTTTGCCCGGCGGCTTGGGTGGCACCGAGGCGGTGATGGGTGTACTGCTGGTGGCTTTCGGCGCGGATGGCCCGGCGGCGGTGGCGATCACGCTACTGTGTCGGATTGCGACGCTCTGGTTCGCGGTGGCGTTGGGCGGGTTGGCGGTCGGGGTGTTGAGCGTCGGCGACAGGCGGCTAGGGGTTCTTTGCAAGCCGGATATAAAGAGCGGGGATCATTCATGATGACCCCTGATCGAATATTGGAGTTGATCGGCCACAGCGAGAGCAATTCCCTGGAATCCAAGGAAGAACGAGGCCGTCCATGGTCGCGTTCTCTACATCTTGCGCGGCATGAGC
>JBATDL010000474.1:0-7198 GCA_049663445.1 Candidatus Competibacter sp. | reverse complement strand
GCCATGTACCACGCCAAGCGCCATAAAGAGTTGGACGTCTGTTTCTATTCAAAAACGTTCGACTCGTGCAACCTCAACCGGCTGGCCATGGAAAACAGCCTGTATCGCGCCCTGGACCGGAATGAGTTCGTGTTGTACTACCAGATCCAGGTCGATCTGCGCGAGCGGCGGATGATCGGCATGGAGGCGCTGGTGCGTTGGCAGCATCCAGACCGGGGCTTGGTTCCGCCCGACGATTTCATCCCACTACTGGAAGAAACCGGCCTGATTCTGCCGGTCGGCGACTGGATTCTGGCGGAAGCCTGCCGGCAGATGCGGGAATGGCGTTATATCGGACTCGATCCGGTGCCGGTGGCGGTCAACATTTCTCCCAAGCAACTGGCGGACAAAAACTTCCTCCAGACGATCCAGAGCTTGCTCGCGCACAGCGGCTTATCACCCGACTTGCTCAAACTGGAACTGACCGAGAGCGCGGTGATGCAGGATCGGTTTCGCGCCCTGCAAACGCTGCGCGCCGTGCACGAATTGGGCATCGAACTGCACATGGACGACTTCGGCGTCGGCTACTCCTCGCTCGGCCTGCTCAGACAACTGCCCTTCGACCTTGTCAAGATAGACCGCAGCTTCATTGTCGATCTGCTGGACGATGCAGAAAGCGCGCTGCTGACCCGGGCCATCGTCAACGTGGCGCACGGCCTGAAGAAGAAAGTGGTGGCCGAGGGGGTCGAGACCGAGGCGCAGGCCGCCCACCTGCTATATATCGGTTGTAACTACGCGCAAGGCTGGCTGTACGGCAAAGCGGTTTCCACCGCCGAAATGACGGCGCACCTGCGCGGCCTGTCGGGCCACTCGGTCCACCCGGTCATCACACCGAGTCCGTGAACGGCGGCGAGAACACTGACGTATTTTCCAGCCTCGAGGAGACTTCCATGAAAAACGCTCTTGCTGCTCTCCGCGCGGCGGTAACATCCCGCCCGACGCTGCTCCCGATGCTGCTCCTGTTGCTGATGGCGCTGGCGGCGACCGCACGGGCGACCGAACCTCCGCCGGTGTTGCGGCTCACGACCAGCGAATTCCCGCCGCTGATCAACCAGGCACATGATGGCTTTCTCGACCGGGTGATTCTCGAAGCGATGCGCCGGGCGGGGATCGAAGCCGAGATCGTGCTGCTCCCCAACGCGCGCGCCATCAAGTCCACGGACGAGGGCGAGTACGACGGTAATTTCGTGCGCATCGCTGGCCTCGAAAGGCTGTTCCCGCATCTGATCCCGGTGCCGGAAAAGATCATGGACATGGTTTTTGTCGCTTTTGCGACGCCGGGTCTGACCGTGCATGAAGACGGTTGGGAGATCGTTCGGGATCGCAACGTGGTGTTGCTCCGGGGCTGGAAACTCTATGAAGAGGGCGTATTGGCGTATCACCCCCGCACCGCCTTGACCGTCACCGAACCCGATCAACTCTTTCGCATGTTGCACGCCGGGCACACCGATCTGGCATTGTACGAACTGTGGTCGGGCCGCTATCTGCTCAAACAACTGGGCATCGACGATATCCATGTGGTGGAACCACCGCTGACGGTGCACGAGATGTTTCTCTATCTCCATGAACGCCACGCCGCCCTGGCGCCGCGCATCGCCGCCGCGCTGCGCGACATGAAACAGGACGGCAGCTACCAGCGCCTGGTTGACGAACTGCTCGAACCCCTGCGCGGCGCCGGTAAGGACGCACCGTAAACATGCGCGCCACCCTACGCAGCCGGATTAGCCGGACCCTGATTGCCGGTATCGCGCTGCTGAGCCTGCTGGTCATGCTCTGCGCGACCGCCGTTCAGTTTTACCGCGACTACCAGGCCGGCCTCACCGACCTGCGCGAGAGTCTCGAACAAGCCCGCCAGATCGCCGACTCCAGCCTGAGCTTGGCGGTCTGGACCGAAAACGACACGCAAATTCAGTTCGTGCTCGACGGTCTAATCAAAATACCCGGACTGTACTATGCCGAGGTGGTGGAGCGCGGCCAGGTCCGGGCGCGGGCCGGTGAGCCCCCAGCCCGCTATCCGATCGAGTTCGAAACGCCGCTGCGGTTCGCGCCCGCCAGCGAAGCACCGACCGAAATCGCACGCCTGCGCATCGTGGCCGGCGAGGACGCCATCCGTGACCAACTGACCCGCCGCCTCCAGCAGCGACTCAGCGCCACGGTGGCGGAGATCGTCGCGCTGGCCCTGTTCGTCGTCCTGTTCCTGTCCCGCTACCTGACCCGCCACCTGCAAGCCATTGCGCTCTATGTCGGCGCGCTGGCATTCAAGCACGACCCGGGCGATCTACGGCTGGACCGCGCTCCGCCGCTGCCTGGGCGTGAGGACGAACTCGACATCGTCGTCGCCAACATCAACCAGACCCGGCGCAAGCTGGCCGGACTCTACGCCGGCGAGCGCTCCCGCTCCGAAACGGCCCGCCGGCATCTGGACTACGCACTCGCCAACATGAGCGAGGGCTTGGCGCTGATCGATACCGAAGACGTGGTGCTGCTGGCCAGCCCGCGGCTGAACGCGTTGTACGAGGCCAGCGCCGCCACGCCGTGGGCCGAGGGGCTAACGCTGGCGACCGTCGACGCCGCCCTGGTGCAACAGGGCGTCATCGGCGAGGAAACAACGGTGCTGGCGAGCGATGGCGACCCCAACACCCGCCTGCTGGAGCGCCACCTGCGCGATGGTCGCTGGGTGCTGGTGCGGGAACGCACCCTGTCCGGCGGGCGCAAGCTGCAACTGCACGCCGACATCACCTTGCTCAAGCGGCGCGAGCTGGATCTGCGGCGCAGCAACACCGATCTGGAGCAATTTGCCTACGTTGCATCCCACGACTTGCAGGAACCGCTGCGCATGGTCACCGGCTACCTGCAACTGCTGGAGCGTCGCTACCGGGACAAGCTGGACGATTCGGCCCGCGAGTTCATCGCCATCGCCGTGGACGGCGCCAAGCGCATGCAGCAATTGATTCTCGATCTGCTGACCTTCTCCCGGATCAGCACGCGCGGGCGGCCCTACGCGCCGACCGACATGGAGCAAGCGTTGGCCGACGTCCTGAGCAGTCTGGAAATCATCATCCAGGAACATGCCGCCACCATCAGCCACCAGCCTTTGCCCACGGTGCGGGCCGATCCGGCCCAAATGCGCATGCTGCTGCAAAACCTGGTGGTCAACGCCGTCCGCTTTCACCGGCCGGACGAACGGCCCCAAGTCAACATCGCCACCGAGCGGCTGGACAACGCGCACCGCGCGCCGCTGGACGGGCTGCTTTCCGGCTGGGTATTCTCGGTGCGGGATAATGGCATCGGCATCGACCCGCGCTTTTTCGAACGTATCTTCGTGATTTTCCAGCGCCTGCACACCCGGGAGGAATATCCCGGCACCGGCATCGGTCTGGCGGTGTGCAAGAAGATCGTCGAACGCCACGGCGGGCGGATTTGGGTGGAGTCGGCGTCGGATCGGGGCGCCTGTTTTTACTTCTTTCTACCCGACAATCCGCCTATGCTTGATGTCGTTCCCCCGTCCGGCGCCCAGAATGGCGCTTCCAAAACCTGAGCCGCCATGAACGCTGATTTCAACAACGATCCCAGCCGCCCGATCATTATTCTCCTGGTCGAGGACAACCCCGCCGACGCCCGCCTGACCTGCGAGGCGCTGGCGGACGGCAAGGTGGCCAACCGCATCTATGTGGTGGATGATGGCATCAAAGCCATGGCCTTCTTGCACCAGTTGCCACCCTATCAGGACGCGCCGTTCCCCGACATCATGCTGCTCGACCTGAACATGCCGCGCATGGATGGGCGGGAGGTGCTGGCCGAGCTCAAGGCCGACTCGCGGTTGAAACTGCTGCCGGTGGTGGTGCTCACCACCTCCCAGGCCGAGGAAGACATACTGCGCGCCTACCAACTGCAAGCCAACTGCTACGTCACCAAACCGGTGGATTTGGATCAACTAATTAAAGTGGTGTCCAACATCGAAGAGTTCTGGTTCTCCATCGTGCGGCTGCCCAAATACACAGGTTAAACCCGTGAATCTCTCGCCTAAACCCGTCAAGCCGCTGCATCTGCTGCTGGTGGAGGACGATCCCGGCCACGCCCGGCTCACCCGTGAGTGGCTGCACGACGCCGATCCGTTCGGCTTCGTCGTCACCCACGTCGCCACCCTGGCCGACGCCCAGTTGCGCCTGAAGGAAGGTGGCTTCGATCTGGCGGCGCTGGATCTCGGGCTGCCGGACAGTCAAGGTTTGGCCACCCTAAAGGAAATGCGCCAAACCGCGCCAGATCTACCGATCGTGGTGCTGACCGGCCATTCCGACGAATCCCAAGGCGTGGCGGCGGTGGAGGCCGGCGCTCAGGATTATCTGGTCAAGGGCCGCTTCGAACCCGAATACCTGCTGTCCCGCACCCTGAAGTACGCCGTGGAGCGCCATCATCTGCAACAGCGCGCCAACGCGGAGCGCGAGCAGGCGCAGCGGCAGCGAGAACTGCTCGCGCTGGAACAACTGGGCCGCAACTCCACGCCGGTTACCGCGCTGCTCTACAGCCAAACCGTGCTGGCGGACTACGATCCGGCGCTATTTCAGACGCTGGTGGACCGCTATTGCAAGCTGCTGGAACAGGCGGTGGAACAACAAGCATTCAAGGTCGTGCATACCGTCAGCCGCGAACTGGCCGTGCTGGCCGAACGGCTGGGCTTCCTCAAGGCGGGGCCACGGGATGTCATCGACCTGCATTCGCGCGCGCTGGAAACGACGCTGCGGGACAGCACCCGGTACGCCGCCAAATTCTATACCGACGAGGGGCGCTTGATGGCGCTGGAACTGATGGGATATCTGGTGAATTATTACCGGCGCTTCTACCGGGATTCACTGCAAACCGGGCACGCCGGACACGCCGGGCAGGACGGGAACGCCCGATGACCTGCCCGACATCGGACGACCTATGCCGGCGGGTCAAAGTGGGATGCACTGTTCGCGGTAACCGGGGCATCGACTCGGAACGAGGGTTTTTTCATGGGTAAATTCGTGCTCAAGCTCTATATCACTGGACACACCCCGCAAAGCGAGCGCGCCATCAGCAACCTGCGCCGGATTTGCGAAGCCGAGCTGAAAGCTCAGTTCGAAATGCAGGTTATCGACGTGCTGGAACATCCGCAACTCGCGGAGAACGACCGCATTATCGCCACCCCGACGCTGATCAAAAGCCTGCCGCCGCCGCTGCGGCGCATCATCGGCGACCTGTCCGATAGCGAACGCGTCCTGCTGGGCCTGGATCTCACGCCGCTTTCCTAACTTCGCCCGAGATGTCGACCATGCCTTCAAAAAATAACAGTGCGATCGCCAAACTGGCCACCGGCATCCCCGGCTTCGATTCGATCGCCAAAGGCGGGTTGCCCGAGGGGCGCACCACCTTGCTCGCCGGTTCCGCCGGCAGCGCCAAGACCGTGTTCGCCGCCCAGTTTCTGGCCGAAGGCATCCGCCAGTTCGACCAGCACGGCGTATTCGTCACCTTCGAGGAAGCGCCGGCCGACATCCGCCGCAACATGGCCTCGCTGGGCTGGGACATCGCCGCCTGGGAAGCCGAGGGACGCTGGGCCTT
The DNA here is from genome assembly GCA_049663445.1 of Candidatus Competibacter sp. Taxonomy (GTDB): domain Bacteria; phylum Pseudomonadota; class Gammaproteobacteria; order Competibacterales; family Competibacteraceae; genus Competibacter. Next base: position 1,579 of record JBATDL010000474.1, on the reverse strand, counting down.
CGTCGATGCCTCGCCGCTGCCCGGCGAGACCGAGGTCATCGCCGGTGCTTACGATCTCGGCGCGCTGCTGGCCCGCATCGAAGCCGCGGTCAACCGGGTCGGCGCGCGGCGGCTGGCGATGGATTCACTGGGTTCCCTGTTCAGTTATTTCGAAAATCACGCGCTGATCCGCAGCGAGCTGTTCCGCATCTCGACGGCGCTGAAGCTGATGAAGATCACCGCGATCATGACCGCCGAGCGGACTCAGGAATATGGCGACATCAGCCGCTACGGTGTGGAAGAGTTCGTGGTCGATAACGTCATGATCCTGCGCAACGTGCTGGACGGGGAAAAGCGGCGGCGAACCCTGGAACTGCTCAAGTTCCGCGGCACCGACCATCAGAAGGGTGAATATCCGCTGACGGTGCTCTCCGGCCAGGGCATCGTAATCATCCCGTTGTCGGCCATCGAACTCAAGCAACGCTCGTCGAGCACCCGCATCGCCTCCGGCAGCCGCGAATTGGACACCATGTGCGGCGGCGGCTTCTTCCGCGACTCGATCATTCTGGTGTCCGGAGCCACCGGTTGCGGCAAGACGCTCATTTCCACCGAATTTGCCGCCAGTGGCGCGACCAGCGACGAACGATGCCTATTTCTGGCTTTCGAGGAGAGTCGGGATCAGTTGACGCGCAACGCCACCGGCTGGGGTAAAGACTTCGAGGATCTGGAATCCCGGGGCCTGCTCAAGGTCATCGCGGCCTACCCGGAAACCATGGGGTTGGAAGACCACCTGATCGCCATCAAGATGGCCATCGACGAATTCCAACCCAACCGCGTGGCAGTGGACAGCCTGTCCGCCCTGGAACGGGTCTCCACCGTCAAGGGTTATCGCGAATTCGTGATCGGCCTGACCTCGTTCATCAAGCACCGCGAAATCGCTGGCCTGTTCACCGCCACCACCCCGCGACTGATCGGCGGCGAATCGATCACCGAAGCCCATATTTCCACCATCACCGATTCCATCATCCTGCTGCGCTATGTGGAAATGTTTGGGGAAATCACCCGTGGCATCACCGTGCTGAAGATGCGCGGCTCGGCCCATGATAAGGAAATCCGCGAGTTTTCCATCGACGCCAGCGGCATGCATATCGGCCAGGCCTTCCGCAACGTCACCGGTATCCTGTCGGGCCATCCACGCCATGTGGAGCCGCACGAAATCAAGCGGCTGGATACACTGTTCGCCGACCACGACGAGGAGTGAGCAACAGCCGGCTTCCCACCGGCTGGCATGCCAGTATCTGGCTGGCGTTGCTGGTCGCCATCGTCTGCACGTTCCTAGCGCTGGATCGCTGGCTTCCGCCGTCGGTCGAGCGCGCCCGAAACACTTCAACGCTGGCGCTGGACTCCGACCAGCGCATTCTGCGCGCCTTCACCACGCCGCCGGGCGTGTGGCGGCTGCCGGCGCGGCCGAAAGACGTGGACCCGCTGTACCTCACCATGCTCGCGGCCTACGAAGACCAGCGTTTTGCCACCCATTCCGGCGTCGATCCGCTGGCGGTGACGCGGGCGCTGGGGCAATGGCTGCGGCATGGCCGGGTGG
>JBATDL010000473.1:0-3582 GCA_049663445.1 Candidatus Competibacter sp. | reverse complement strand
AGGTAGCTCAGCGCTGCCCATAGAAACAGTTGCGGGTTCTGTTTGCCGAACAGGCGGTTCTGTTCGTCCAGCGCCGCCGCTGCCAGCAGCAGCGCCGCCAGGATTACCCGGAAAATACTGGAGGCTCGAAATACCTGCCATAGGTGGCGGCGGTCCATGAAACGGTCGGGTAGCAGGGCGGTAATCGGTTTAGTAACGGTCATGATGGGGTGGCGCGGGGCGGCAATTCCTCTGGGACGGGCGATTCCACGTATAATTTAATCACACCGGTGCCTTGATGGACCGGTCATCGCCAATCTCGCGGTGAATGCGTGAAGATTGGGGTATTTCGGGATACAATGGCAACCTCACTGTAAAAGGGGGATGTAATCCGCATGAACCTGCACGAGTACCAAGCAAAAGAATTACTCCAGCAATTTGGCGTGGCGGTCCCACGCGGCATCAAGGTCACCTCCCAGCAGGAAGCGGTGGAGGCCGCCAAGGCGCTGGGCGGCCCGCTCTGGGTGGTCAAGGCCCAGGTCCACGCCGGCGGTCGCGGCAAGGCCGGTGGCGTCAAACTGGCGCGCAGCCTCCAGGATGTCGAGGAGATCTCCGGCCGCTTGCTGGGCTCCACTCTGGTCACCAAGCAGACCGGCCCCGAGGGCGTTCCGGTCCACGCTCTGCTGATTCAGGACGGGGTGGATATCACCAACGAACTGTATCTGAGCTGCCTGGTGGACCGCAGCAAGAAGCGCGTCGTCTTCATCGGCTCGTCCGAGGGCGGCATGGACATCGAGGAAGTCGCCGCCAAGAGCCCGGAAAAAATCCTGACCATCGCCATTGATCCGATCGCCGGTATCCAGCCCTATCAGTGCCGCAATCTCGGCTTCCAGATAGGTTTGGGCAAGGACGAAGTCAACCAGTTGGTCACGATCATGACCGGCGTTTACAACGCCTTCGTGCAAAAGGATTGCAGCCTGGTCGAGATTAACCCGCTGATCATTGCCGACAACGGCAAGATGATGGCCTTGGACGCCAAGATCACTCTGGACGACAATGCGCTTTATCGGCACAAGGATACCCCCGAGATGCGCGATCCCTCCCAGGAGGACGAGCGCGAGCACATCGCCCATGAAATCGGCCTTAACTACGTGGCGCTGGACGGCAACATTGGTTGCATGGTCAACGGCGCCGGCCTGGCGATGGCGACCATGGACGTCTGCCAGTTGCACGGCGGCGAGCCGGCCAACTTCCTCGATGTGGGTGGCGGTGCGACCGCCGATCGGGTAGCCCGCGCCTTCAAGCTGATTCTGTCCTCCGACAAGGTTAAGGCGATTCTGGTCAACATTTTCGGCGGCATCGTCCGCTGCGACCTGATCGCCGAGGGTATCATCCAGGCCGTCAAGGAAGTGGGTTTGACCCTACCGGTGGTGGTGCGGTTGCAGGGCACCAACGTCGAGGCCGGGCGCGAGATGCTGGCCAAGTCCGGCATGAACATCATGACCGCCGACGACCTGACCGACGCCGCCAAGATGGCGGTGGCTGCGGCCGCCAAGTAAACACCGGCCAACCTTGGGCCTCTCACCTCATCAGGGGAACTAGCGCACCATGAGTATTTTGATCGACAAAAACACCAAGGTTATCTGCCAGGGGTTCACCGGCTCGCAGGGCACCTTCCACGCCGAGCAGGCCATCGCCTACGGTACCAACCTGGTTGGCGGCATCAGCCCTGGCAAGGGCGGCAGCACCCATCTGGGTAAGCCGGTGTTCAACACCGTGTACGAAGCGGTCGCCGCCACCGGCGCCGAAGCCAGTATGATTTACGTGCCGGCCCCGTTTGCCGGTGACGCCATCCTGGAAGCGGCCGACGCCGGCATCAAGGTCATCGCCTGTATCACCGAAGGCATTCCAGTGACGGACATGCTGAAGGTCAAGGCCACCCTGCAGACCAGTTATCCGAATGTCTATCTGATCGGCCCCAACTGTCCCGGTGTGATCACTCCGGGTGGCTGCAAGATGGGCATCATGCCCGGTCACATCCACCTGCCCGGCAAGATCGGCATCGTCTCCCGCTCCGGCACCCTGACCTACGAGGCGGTCTGGCAGACCACTCAGACCGGTCTTGGCCAGTCCACCTGCATTGGCATTGGTGGCGACCCCATCCACGGTATGAGCTTCGTCGACGTGCTGAAGCTGTTCAAGGACGATCCGCAGACTGAAGGCATCGTAATGGTCGGTGAGATCGGTGGCAGCGCCGAGGAGGAAGGCGCCGAGTACATCAAGGCCAATATCAAGAAGCCAGTGGTGGCCTACATCGCCGGTGTCACCGCGCCTCCCGGCAAGCGTATGGGTCACGCCGGCGCCATCATCATGGGTGGCAAGGGCACGGCGGCCGACAAGTTCGCGGCGCTGGAAGCCGCCGGTGCCAAGATCGTCCGTTCGCCGGCCGATATCGGCGCGGCGATGAAGACGTATTTCCCCGGCTGACCCAATCAGGGTTACAGTTTGGTGGAATTGAAAGGGGCGCTTCGGCGCCCCTGTTCGTTTTTACGCTGTTCGGCTGTAAAGGCGGCCATGGACGGCAAGTGTGGATGGACAGACGCGATGATTGATCCTGCTCCCGTTCTTCGGGTCGTCATGGCCCAGCTTAACCTCTTGGTCGGCGATATCTCCGGCAACACCGAAAAAATCGTCGCCGCCGCCCGGGAAGCCCGCGATTGCTTACGGGCCGATGCGATCGTGTTCCCGGAACTGACCGTCACCGGTTATCCCCCGGAAGATTTATTGCTGCGTCCCGGTTTCGTGGGCCAGGTGGAACCGGCCATGCGGCGGCTGTGCGCGGAAATCCAAGGAATAACCGCCATCATCGGCTATCCCGCCGCGACACCGGAGGGACTGCGCAATTCGGCCGCTGTCATCGCCGACGGTGGGATTCGGGCGGTCTATCACAAGCAATGTTTGCCCAATTACAGCGTGTTCGACGAGAAACGCTATTTCGTGGCGGGTACGGAACCGTTGGTGTTCGAACTCAAGGGCGCGCGGGTTGGTGTCACCATCTGCGAGGACGTGTGGCAGGCCGGGCCGGCGCACCAAGCCGCCAAGGCTGGCGCGCAACTGCTGCTCAATCTCAACGCCTCGCCCTTTCACACCGGCAAGAGCCGACTGCGATTGGAAATTCTGCGACAGCGAGCGGCCGAAAACGGGTTGCCCATCCTCTACGTCAACCTGGTCGGTGGCCAGGACGAACTGGTGTTCGACGGCGATTCGCAAGTGGTCAACGGACGAGGGGAACTGACCCAGCGCGCACCGTTCTGCGCCGAAGGCTTGTATCCGGTGGACTTCACTCTCGGCGCGACGGTGGAACCACTGCCCGGCGAAATTGCCCCGGATTTGGCCGAGGAAGCCGCGATTTATCGAGCCATCGTGCTGGGCGTGCGCGACTATGTGAACAAGAACGGGTTTCCCGGCGTGGTGCTGGGGCTGTCCGGCGGCATCGATTCGGCGCTGACGCTGGCGATTGCGGTCGATGCGCTGGGCGCGGAACGGGTGGAAGCGGTATTGATGCCCTCGCGCTATACCGCCGGCATGAGCAATAGCGACGCC
>JBATDL010000472.1:0-4835 GCA_049663445.1 Candidatus Competibacter sp. | reverse complement strand
GCCTACAAGCGTTTCAAGACACGGCCACCGGGCGAACCTAAACTGTATTGAGTATCCAGCGACGGCCGCCAGCAACCGCGACCGGCAACCTCAGGCTTTATCCCCAGGGAGAATCCATCATGCACTTAAAATTCGGACTGTCGCATGCCTTTGTCCTCACCGCCGGCCTGTGTGTGGGCCTGGCTCAGGCCGCCGATCCGTCGATCACCATCAGCACCGGTAAGAGCGGCGGCGGCTACAACACCATCGGCGAACGCCTGAAAACCGTGCTGGCCGAGCAGGATCAGCCCGTTCAGGTGCTAACCAGTGCCGGCTCGCTGGAAAATCTCAAGCGGCTCGACGACCCCAACGGCCCGGTCAGCGTGGGGCTGACCCAAGCCGATGCCTTGCAGTATTACCTCAAGGACCATCCCGAATTCGCTGATAAGTTCATGAGCCTGGGCGAGATCGGCAAGGAATGCGTATTCATCGTCACTGGCAAGGACAGCGACATTCGCAGCGATGGCGACTTGCAGAAAGTGGGCAAAAAACTGATCGCGGTGCAGTCGCCCAACAGTGGCGTGGCAGTGACCTGGGAGTACATGACGATCCTGGAACCCGAATTCAAGAATACCGCGCCGGCCTACGTGGATGGGGCCGAGGCTCTCTTACAAATCAAGAGCAGCGGCAAGGCCAGCCCGATTCAGGCGGCGATGGTGGTGCAGCGGCCGATGGCTAAATCCACCGAGATGCAGGTGGTGCTGGAAAACCCCAAGGATTTCCGGTTGGTGCCGGTCAAGGATTGGGATTTGAACGACAAACTGCCCGACGGCAGCGCCGTGTATACCTTTGAGAACGTGACCGTGGCCGAGAAGAAGTGGGGTTTCGATACCACGGTGGACACGATTTGCACTCGCGGGCTGATGCTGGCCAACAAAACCAAGCTGACCGCCGACCAACGCACCCGGCTGTCCAAGGTTATGTTGCTGGCCGCCAGCCGGGTGTTGAGCGATAGCGGTAAATAATATGGGAGAAGGGCGCGGTGCGCCCGCGCCGTCACCCTTTCATCCCGCCCAGCATGATGCCGGCGATGTAGTGTTTTTGCAGAGCCACGAACAACAACAACACCGGCAGCACAGTGAGCACCGAGCCGGCCATCATCAGTTCGGTGTCCTGCACATGCTCGCCCAGCAGGTTAGCCAGCGCCACCGGCAGGGTGTACAGGGTGCTGTCGGTCAGCACGATCAGCGGCCACATGAAATCGTTCCAAGTGCCCATGAAGGTAAAGATCGCCAGCGTTACCAGGATCGGCCGGCACAACGGCAGAACCAGTGCCCAGTAGATGCGGAACTCGCCGGCACCGTCCATGCGCGCGGCATCCAGCAGGCTGTCGGGGATGGCCAGCAAATACTGACGGATCAGGAAGATGCCGAAGATGCTGGCCATGCCGGGGATGACGACACCCCAATAGGTGTTGATCAGCCCGAACTGTTTGAGCAGCAGGAACAGCGGCAGCATCGCCACTTGGGCCGGGATCACCATGGCCGCCAGCAGGGCTCGAAACAGCCGGTCCCGATAGCGGAAGCGGAATTTGGCGAAGGCATAGCCCGCCATCGAGTTGACGAACAGCGAGATCACGGTCACGGCGCCGGCCAGCAGGGTGCTGTTGAGCAGGTAGCGGCCCAGGTCGAGGCGGGTGAACAGCGCCGCGTAGTGTTCGAACGTCACCGAGCTGGGCCACAATCGCGGTGGGTAACCGGTGGCCTCGCCGGGCGGCATCAGCGAGGCCGCCAGCATCCACAGCAGCGGCGCCAGTGCCAGCGCCGTGCCGAGTGCCAGCAGGCTGTACAGCAGCAGGACGGGAAGGATGCGATGGAGCAGGCGGCTCATGGTGGCTCTCCCCCCCGCAGCTTCAATTGCAGCAGGGTTCCGGCCAGAATCAGCACGAACAGCATGAATGCCGCCGCCGAGGCGTAGCCCATGTTCCACCAGCGGAAGCCTTCTTCGTACATCAACAGCACCACGCTGAGCGTGCGGTTGGCCGGTCCGCCCTGGGTCATCACATACGGTTCGGCGAATACCTGGAAATAGCCGATCATAGTCATCAGGGCCACAAACAGGAAGGTCGGCCCCAGCAGCGGCAGGGTGATGTGGCGAAACTGCCGCCAGCTGTTGGCCCCGTCGATCCGCGCCGCCTCGTAGAGTTGAGTTGGAATATTCTGCAAGCCGGCGATGAAGATGATCATGTTGAAACCGAAATTCTTCCATACCGCCATGAGGATGATCGCCGGCATCGCCCAGGCCGGGTCGCCCAGCCAGTCGATGGGATCGATGCCGAGCAGGCCGAGGCCGTAATTCAGCAAGCCATAGCGGGGATGGTAGAGATAGCGCCACACCACCGCCACCGCCACCAAGGTCGTGACCACCGGCAGGAAGAAGGTGGTGCGAAAAAAACCGGGAAAGCGGGTCAGCGGCGCGTTTACCAGCAGCGCCGCACCCAGCGAGATCGCCACCGACAGCGGCCCGCCCACCATCACGAAATAAAAGGTGTTGCCCAGCGCCGTCCAGAACAGCGGGCTCTGTAATAGATCCAGATAATTGCGCAAGCCGACGAAACGCAGCCGATCCAGATCGCCCAGCGCGTAGATGTCGAAATCGGTGAAGCTCAGCAGCAGCGCCGCCAGCACCGGCAGAAAGAAGAACACCGCGATCAGTAGCAGCGCCGGCGCCAGAAAGGCCCGAGCGCTCCGGGAGACGAGCCGTTCCTGGCCGGTCATCGTTCGCTTCCCTCGCCTGCAGGTGGGAGAGGGGCCGGAGGTGAGAGCGGCGTCTCCAACCCCCGGCTCAACAGCCAGCGGCGCTTTTCCAGAATCCGGTCCACATCCCGATCCAGCGCCGCCAGCGCCTCGTCCGCGCTCATCTCCCGACGAATCGCCAATTCGGCGTAGTAGGCGATGCGGCTGGCGATGCGCTCCCATTCCGGAATCGGCGGTGTTGCCCGCAGGTGTTGCAACTGCTCCCGGAACGCCTGGGCGTGACGGTTGCCGACCAGCGCCGGATCGCTCCAGGCCGACTGCCGCGCCGGCAGATCGCCGGTCAGTTGGTAGAATCGTGCCTGCTGTTCCGGATCGGCCAGAAATTCCAACAGTTTCCAGGCCGCTTCCTGGCGGGGCGAGGAGCGGTTGAGCGCCAGACTGGCGCCGCCGGCCAGCGATACGCCCACCGCTCTCACTCCCAACCCCTCTCTCGCCGGGAAAGGGGAGGAATCGGTAAATTCCGGCAGCGGTGCGGTGTTCCAGTGTGGTTGCAACGCTGCTGGCAGTCGTCGGCCGAACTCGCCGATGTTCCATGGACCGCTGACATAGAGGGCAAAAGCGCCGCTGGCGAATTCCTGATAAAGATTGGCCATCTGGGCATTGCTCACCGGCGGGGCCAGCCCCCGCGCGAACAGATTCAGATAAAACGTGAAGGCGTCGCGAAAGCGCGGGTCTTGAAAGTTGCCGTATTGATCCCGGTCGCGCAGTAGAGTGGCGCCGCGTTGCAGGGCGAGAATGACCGGCAACTGCCATTCGTTGATCGGTAGCAGGATAGCGTAACGCGCCCCACCGCCTGGGATCTTGAGCGCGGTCATCGCCTGCAACCAGCCGTCCCAGGTGACCGGCGGCTCGGGAAAGCCGGCGGCGGCCAACAGATCGGTCCGATAGAAAAATAGCCGGGTGTCCACGTACCAGGGCAGGGCGTAGGTTCGTCCGGCCAGCTGGTTGGTGGCGAGAATGCCGGGGAAGTAGTCGGCCAACGCCGCTTCCGGCCAGTCGTGCAGCCGTGCGTCCAGGGGCTCGATGGCGCGCAGAGCGACGAATTCGGGAATCCAGGTGTTGCCGAGCTGGAATGCATCCGGCATGGCGTCGCCGGCATAGGCGGTCAGCAGTTTTTCGTGCGCCGCACTCCAGGGAATCTGCTGCACCCGCACCCGAATGCCGGGATGGCGGTGCTCGAACTCCGGCAGCAACGCCCGTACCTGCTCACCTTCCTGGCCCATGGCCCAGAATTCCACCGTGACTGCGCGGCCGGCATCGGAATTGCAGCCGACCAGTCCAAGAGCGAATGCAATAAGGAAAAGTGGACGCAGCAGGGGAGACATGGCCATAGTGTAGCGGGAACCACCTTGCTCTGGACGGAACCCTTGAAATCGTTCAAGGTAATCCCCATAAATCAAGCTGAGTTCCCCAATCATTTTATCAGCCCACGAGGTGCGTCATGCCGATTTACGAGTACCGTTGTCAGTCTTGCGATCACGAATTGGAAGTGATGCAAAAGCTCAGCGATCCCGAACTAAACGAGTGTCCGGTCTGTGGTCAGCCCGAATTGAAGAAGCTGATTTCAGTGGTTGGGTTCCGGCTCAAGGGCGGCGGCTGGTACGAGACCGATTTCAAGGGCGGAGACAAGAAAAAAAATGTAGTCAAGGATGACAGTCCCTCCGCCAGTGAAAGTAAATCAGCGTCCGCCTGCGATGGTGCCGGTGGTTGTGGAACCTGTGCCACGCCGGCGACGACGACCGCCTGACCCCATCCATCCAGCATCGAATCCAAACCCCGCCTCTGCGCTTGGCCGGACGCTGCGGTGATACCCCACCGCGCCCGGCCCTCTCCCCGGCGCTCGCTGCCCCTATCCGCTTGAATTTATCCTGTAAACCCGGCCAGTAGCCGGCGGGTTCCTTCCGAAACCGATATTGCAAAATACGCCATCAATTGTCTGTATACTATATTTATACACTACACGCTCAGAATCGCTTCCAAGGCAGTCTTGTTATAAATTAGAGACATAAGGATTGCATGGTGGCATCCAACCTAATGCGT
>JBATDL010000471.1:0-5272 GCA_049663445.1 Candidatus Competibacter sp. | reverse complement strand
TTCACGCCGTCGGTCGCGCCAGCACGCACCCACCGCGACTGCTGGATCTACGCTGGGGCGATCCAACCCATCCCAAGGTCACCCTATTGGGCAAGGGCGTCTGCTTCGACAGCGGCGGCTTGGACTTGAAGCCGTCCAGCGCCATGCGGCTGATGAAAAAGGACATGGGTGGGGCGGCGACCGTCCTGGGACTGGCGCGGCTGATCATGGGCGCCGGCCTGCCGGTGCGACTGCGGGTACTGGTGGCGGCGGTGGAAAACGCGGTTGCCGGCAACGCTTTTCGGCCCGGCGACGTGCTGCGCTCGCGCCAGGGATTGACGGTCGAGATTCACAACACTGACGCCGAAGGCCGCCTGGTGCTCTGCGATGCGCTGGCGGAGGCCGGCGCGGAACAGCCGGAAATGCTGCTGGATTTCGCCACCCTGACTGGCGCGGCACGAGTGGCGCTGGGTACTGGAATGCCGGCGCTATTCTGCAACGACGAGTCCATGGCCTCCGAGCTGCTGGCGGCGGCGGAGCGCGAGCAGGACCCCTGCTGGCGGCTACCGTTGCACGCACCCTACCGGGAGATGTTGGATAGCAAGATCGCCGATATCGCCAACGCCTCGGACTCGTCCTATGCCGGAGCGATCACCGCCGCGCTGTTTCTGCGGGAATTCGTTCCGGCCGGCATTCCTTGGGCGCATTTCGACGTGATGGCCTGGAACCTGAAAACCCAGCCGGGGCGACCGGAGGGCGGCGAGGCAATGGGGCTGCGTGCGGTGTTCGGCTGGCTGGAGCAGCGCTACGGCGGCGGTTGAAGCGGGGAAACGGCGGATGGGAGAAAGCCTTGACGCGCCGTCCTTGGCGCGGACTCTCATCCGAATTGAGCGTGAATCAGGCGACCGGATGGCGCAGGGCCGGATTCGGGATCGGCGGCTTGGCCGAATAGTCATAAAAACCCTTGCCGGTCTTGCGACCCAGATAACCCAACTGGACCAACCGGGTCAGGGTATGCGGCGAAGACACATGCGGCTGGTGCATGTCCTGATAGATATTCAGCGTCATCGCCTCCACCACGTCCAGCCCGATGTAGTCGGCCAGCTCGAATGGCCCCATCGGATGCGCGGCACCCGACTTCATGGCGTGGTCGATGTCGCCGATGGTGCCGGTACCCATTTCCAGCAGGCGGATGGCGCTCAGCATGTAGGGCGTCAACAGGCGATTGACGATGAAGCCGGTGGTATCCTGGACGATAACCGGGTCCTTGCCGAGCTTCTTGCAAAAAGCATTCAGAGTGCTGACGGCGGCGTCCGAAGTCTCAAAGCCGTGGATGATCTCGACCAGCTTCATCACCGTTGCCGGATTGAAGAAATGCAGCCCCGCCACCCGGTCGCGCTGCTTGCAGACCGCCATCATCGCCGTCACCGACAGCGTCGAGGTGTTGGTGGTCAGCAGCGTCTGAGGTGAAACAATGCCTTCCAGCCGCTGGAACAGCGCCTTTTTAGTTTCCAGATCCTCGATGATGGACTCGATGATCAGATCGCAACCGGCAACATCCTCTTCCTTGTTCGTCAGTTGCAACAGACCCAGGGTGGAGTCCCTTTTCTCGGCGGTCATCTTGCCGCGTTCGACCATCTTACCCAGCGACTTCTCCAGCCCCGCGCGAATTTTGTCGGTCGAACCCGGCGTTGCCTTGACGGCGATGGTCGGGATACCCGCCTGCGCGCAAACCTGCGCCACGCCCAAACCCATCGCCCCGCAACCCATAACACCTACTTTTTTGATTTCCATTCTACATTCCTTCACTTAACGGGATTGTTAAACTGCTGTTTTCCCGGCATCCGAAACATGCCGACATTAACATTAATGCCAATAATGAAATTCTTCGGCGGTCTGGTCAAATATTTCGAACAGCCCAACTGGATCAACTCACCAGTCAATCCGCTTCAACGGTGCTTGAACGCCGGTGAGCGTTTGCCGGCGAAGGCTTCCATCCCTTCCTTCTGGTCCTCGGTGGCGAACACGGCATGGAAAGTCCGGCGTTCGAATAACAACCCTTCGGTCAGGGTAGTCTCATAGGCGCGACTGATACATTCCTTCGCCATCATCACGGCAGGCAACGAATAACCGGCGATGGTTTCGGCGGTTTTGATCGCTTCCTCGATCAGTTCGGCTACGGGAACAATCCGGCTGACCAATCCAGCTCTTTCGGCCTCCGCAACATCCATCATCCGCCCGGTCAAACACAGTTCCATCGCCTTGGATTTTCCCACCAGCCGCGTCAGGCGCTGAGTACCACCGGCCCCCGGCAAAATGCCGAGCTTGATTTCCGGCTGACCGAACTTGGCGTTGTCGGCGGCAAGGATGAAGTCGCACATCATCGCCAGCTCGCAGCCTCCGCCCAGCGCGTAGCCGGCCACCGCCGCGATCACCGGCTTGCGGCAGCGACTGACCCGCTCCCAGTTGCGGGTGATGAAATTACCTTTATAGGCATCCATGTAAGAGTAATCCTTCATACCCTTGATGTCGGCGCCGGCGGCGAACACTTTCGCGCCACCGGTCAGCACGATGGCACGAACGGACTCATCCGCCTCGATCGCATCCAGCGCCTGGGTCAACTCCTCCATGAGTTCGTCGGACAGGGCGTTAAACGCCTTGGGCCGGTTGAGGGTGACCAACGCCACCGGGCCGCGGGTTTCAACCAGGAGATTCTGGTAACTCATGTATTTATCCTCTTTATCTAAATGGTTATGGGTGGGGTCGCCGCGATTCTGATAGAAACTGCCCCGGCATGGCTTACACGAAAACGCCTTGTGCAGCCGGTGCTTGGCCAACACAAACAGCAGTATAAGCCAGAATGAAAGTCAGGATGGATTCAAGCGGAATGGATGGCGGGATAGTCGCCCAACGGAGTCGACGCGCGTGCTTTTGGCGGCGGAATGGGCTGTTCAGTCCATCGCCGCATGTACCCGCCGAGGTTGTTTGCCGGACTGGCGCGCGCAACAGCAGAACCCATGGAATGGCGGCCAGTCCTTGAAGCGAAGACAGGACGAGAGAGCTACCCTCCAGGCGTTGCTGGAAAATTCGCCGTATTAGGCAGGAAATGTCCGCTGGAAACCCCACCGCCCGACAGCGGAAAAAATCTCCGCGAACTTTCGCGTTGTTCAATGGCAAAATTCACCCTACCATTTCAGATTGTTTTTAGCCGTCCTCGTTGTTTTCCTTTATCTTAGTGAGGTTAATTTCCCCATGAGCAAGCCCAAGAAAGTCGCAATCCTCACCGCGGGCGGTTTGGCCCCCTGCCTCAGTTCGGCGGTTGGTGGCCTCATCGAGCGCTACACCGAGATCGATCCCAGCATCGACATCATCTGCTATCGCAGCGGCTACAAAGGACTCCTGCTGGGTGATTCTTACGCGGTCACTCCAGAAGTTCGCGAAAAAGCCCGGCTGTTGCATAAATTTGGCGGCTCGCCCATCGGCAACAGCCGGGTCAAGCTCACCAACGTCAAGGACTGTGTAAAGCGCGGTCTGATCAAAGAGGGCGCGGATCCGCAGAAAGTCGCTGCCGATCAGTTGATCAAGGATGGCGTTGACGTGCTCCATACCGTCGGCGGCGACGACACCAACACCGCCGCCGCCGATCTGGCCGCTTTTCTAGCCAAAAACAACTACGGACTCACGGTCATCGGTCTGCCCAAGACCGTCGACAACGATGTGTACCCGATCAGGCAATCGCTGGGCGCCTGGACCGCCGCCGAACAGGGCGCCCGCTACTTCCAGAACGTCGTCGCCGAAAACAACGCCAACCCGCGCATGTTGATCATCCATGAAGTCATGGGACGCAACTGCGGGTGGCTCACCGCCGCCACCGCGCTGGAATACCGCAAGCTTCTCGACCGCGCGGAATGGCTCCCGGCCATCGGCCTCGGTCGCGCCGCCTTTGACATCCATGCGATCTATATCCCCGAGATGGAAGTCGACATCGCCGCCGAAGCCAAACGCCTGCACGCCCTAATGAACGAGGTCGACGACATTAACATCTTCGTCTCGGAAGGCGCGGGCGTGGAGTCGATCGTGGCCGAATTACAGGCCAAGGGTCAGGAAGTGCCGCGCGACGCCTTTGGCCACATCAAGCTCGACGCCGTCAACCCCGGCAAATGGTTCGGCGAACAGTTCGCCCAGATGATTGGCTCGGAAAAAACCCTCATCCAGAAGTCCGGCTATTTCGCGCGCGCTTCCGCCGCCAACATCGAAGACCTCCATCTCATCAAGTCCTGCGTGGACATGGCCGTTGAATGCGCCATGCGTCGCGAAGCCGGCGTCATCGGCCACGACGAAGATCGCGGCGGCGTGCTGCGCGCGATCGAGTTCCCCCGCATCAAGGGCGGCAAACCCTTCGATATCGATATCCCCTGGTTCACCGAGATGCTGGCCGCCATCGGCCAACCCAAGGGGAAAAAAGTCACGGTTAGCCATTAGATAAAGACCGGAATACGCCGGAATGACGCCGTGCAAGCCCACGGTCGATCCCGGCGTATCCCTCGGATCGCGCTGTCCGCTCCCTCCACCTCAAGGTGGCGGGGGCGCAATGACTTCGCGGCTACCGTTGGACTGCACCGGCCCTACCACACCGGCGCTTTCCATCTCCTCGACCAGCCGTGCCGCCCGGTTGTAGCCGATGCGCAAGCGGCGCTGCACGCCCGACACCGAGGCGCGGCGGGACTCAGTCACGATACGCACCGCATCATCGTAGAGCGGGTCGCTCTCGTCGCTGCGGCCCTCGCCATCACCGTTGCCGCTCCCGTTGTCACCGTCCTCGCGCGGTTCCGCCAATACCTCGTCGATGTAATCCGGAACGCCGGTCTGGCGCAAAAACTCGACCACGCGATTGACCTCGTGATCGTCCACGAACGCGCCATGCACCCGCTGCGGCAAACCCGTGCCGGGCGGTAGGTACAGCATGTCGCCGTGACCCAGCAATTGCTCCGCCCCCATCTGATCGAGAATGGTGCGCGAATCCACTCGCGACGACACCTGAAAGGCGACGCGGGTCGGGATGTTGGCCTTGATCAGACCGGTAATCACGTCAACCGACGGCCGCTGAGTGGCCAGGATCAAGTGGATACCAGCGGCACGCGCCTTCTGCGCCAGCCGGGCGATCAGTTCCTCGACCTTCTTGCCGACGATCATCATCATGTCAGCCAGTTCGTCGATCACCACCACGATGAATGGCAACGGCTGCAACACCGCAATTTCGCCCGGCACTTCCGCGCGCTCCGGCGTCCAGGAC
>JBATDL010000470.1:0-3874 GCA_049663445.1 Candidatus Competibacter sp. | reverse complement strand
GGCCTGGGCCGGGTCGAACCACAGCCATTCGGTGCGATTGGCGATGAGCCGGGCCGTGGGCGTCACCGCCACCAGAGGCAGGCCCAACACCGTGGCGGTTTGTTCGGTGAGCGGCCAGGGTTCGTAGGAGGCATTAGACATGGCGGCAACTCCAAGCACATAAACTGGGGAGAGTTTAGCCGTATTTCCCGCACCGTGCCCCGGTGCGGTGTAGGCCGGACACAGTACACTGAAAGAGAGCGCCATCCCTTTCGCCCGCGCCGGCCGGAATTCACCGCTCCATCGTCACCCTCACGGAATCCCCCCGCCATGACCGATCCCCTCTACCCCGATTTCCATCGCCCAACCATCGACGACCTCGACCCGGAGAGCACCACCACCGATGCTCTGGTCGCAATGGTTCATCAGCATCGCCAAGGCGAAGAATACCCGACAGCCAAGGCATGACTCGACAACCTGCCCATCGCGCTGCGCGCCCTGTCCGATCACGTCCTGACCGGCCAAGCTACGGCAATGGATGTCGCCTACCGGCTGGCGTCGATCATCGCAGCCATTGAAGGCCGCCAGACGCCGCCCGAACCCTCCCGTCGCACCCACTGACCCCGCACTCACGGATTCCCGCTTGACAGCGGTCTTCCAGTTTCCTAGCATTAGTTAACATTTGTTTACTAATACTGATCTCCATGCCTCGAACGTCTGATGATGCCGCCTATCTGGCCCGCTTGCAGGATTACTACGCGCAATGGCGCAGCCTACCGGCCTATGAACCGTTGCAAGCTGTGCTGGGACTAGGGTCGCGGGCAGGGATTAGCAAAGTACTGAAGCGGTTGCGAGACGCGGGCTTTTTGGATCGCACCCCGGACGGACGCTGGACCCCCACGAGCCGCTTTTTCGAGCGCCCGTTGGCCGATGCGTCGGTGCCGGCTGGATTGCCGGCAGGCGCTACGGATAGCGGCGAAGCGCATTCGATTGACGCCTGGCTGGTGCATCAACCGTCCCGTACCGTACTGATTCCCGTCGTCGGCGATTCGATGATTGAAGCCGGCATTCACACCGGTGATCGAGTCGTGGTCGAGCGAGATACGCCCGCCCGTCCGGGCGATGTGGTGGTCGCCGTGATCGACAACGAATTCACCCTGAAAACCCTCGCGGTCGAAAACGGCGAGGCCGTGCTACATCCCGCTAATCCCGCCTATCCCGTCCTGCGCCCCGGCGACCGCCTAGAGGTCTTCGGGGTGGTGGTCGGCTTGATTCGTTCCTATCGGAGGTAATACCCATGCTGGCGACCCTGGCCGAACGCCCGAACCCACCCGCTTTCCCCATCGGACTGGACCTCGATCTCCCGCTCGACGGGGCGTCGGACGCCGCCACCGGCTGGCCGCTGCTGGCCACTCCGGTGTCGGCCGGCTTCCCCTCCCCCGCTGACGATCACGTCGAGCGCCGTCTGAGCCTGGACACGCATCTGATTCGCAGTCCCGAGAGCACGTTCTTGATGCGGGCGGCCGGGAACGATCTGGCCGAGGACGGGATTCATGATGGGGATTTGCTGGTGGTGGATCGGGCCGCGCCGCCCAGTACCGGTAGTTTGGTGGTGGCGGTGATCGAGGGCGCGCTCGTTCTGCGCCGCGTGGGTCGCAACCATCGAGGTCGGCGGGTACTGCAATCGGCCCATCCCGAGTGGCCCGACCGGTCGTTCGGCGCGGGCCAGCCCGTGGAAGTCTGGGGCGTGGTCCGCTGGGCGATTCATCGACTGTGGCCGGGACCGGTGATTTCATCTTGACCGGTCATGGCGGCTGTTCTTCTTTCTCCCTTGATGGCCGATCTGGGCGTGCCTCCGATTGAGCCCGCGGCCCTGCCCCTGATCCGGAGTGGAGCCATGACCGGGGACCCCGCATCGCGGTCGGCGTCGAAGCCGCCCGCGGTTGACGCCAAGGCGCGCAGCCGCAAGAGGACGGCCGAAGCCATCCAGCGGGCGATCGCGCAGCCGCAAGGCGGTCAAGGCAAGGGGTCCCTCTCGGCGGTGGCGAAGAGGGCCGGCGCGACCCCGGCCTTGCTCCACCACACCGACCCCGATCGCGCCGAGCCAAGTCGCGGCCTCGTGGGTCAAACCACGCGGGCTCGGCGGGATGCCAAACAAGAGGCGCTCGTTCGGGAACAGGATATCAATCGTGGGTTGCGCCGCGAGAGGACCAGGCGAAAGGTCGACTTGGCCCAGCTCGCGTCGATCAATCCAACCCGCCTAAACGAACTGGCCGTGTTGAAGGGCCTGACCAGCGGGAAAGTGGTCTCGCTTCTCCAATCCCAGCCGATGGCCGGCTGATTCAGGTGGCGCCCTCCGAGCCATGTTCGCGCTCATCGATGGCAACAACTTCTACGTCAGTTGCGAGCGGGTGTTCCAACCCCGCCTCAACGGACGCCCGGTCATCACCCTGTCCAATAATGACGGCTGCGCCATCGCGCGCAGCAACGAGGCGAGAGCGCTCGGGATCAAGATGGGCGCGCCCTGGTTCCAGATCCGGCACCTGGAGGCAACGGCGGGGCTGGTGGCCCTATCCGCCAACTTCGCGCTGTATGGGGACATGAGCGGCCGCATGATGCGTTTGGCGGCCGATCTGGGTCCGACCCAAGAGATCTACAGCATCGACGAATCGTTCATTGGGTTACACGGGGTCGGCGGCGACCTGACCCAGCGAGCCCGCGCGATCCGCGATCGCATCCTGCGTTGGACGGGTATTCCCTGCGGTGTTGGGATCGGTCCCTCCAAGACCTTGGCGAAGCTGGCGAACCCTATCGCCAAGACCGCCGAGCGCAAACCCGGCCGCTATCCCAACGAATTGGCCACCGTATGCAACCTGGCTTCCTTGCCGGCCTCGGACATGGACGCCCTGTATGCCGCTACTGGCGTGGGCGAGGTGTGGGGCGTGGGCCATCGGATCGAGCACCAGTTAAAGGAGGTGGGCGTTCGCACCGTGCTCGACTTGGCCCGACTGAGTCCATCCATGGCGCGCAACCGTTGGAGCGTCGTGTTGGAGCGCACGGTGCGCGAACTTCAAGGCGAGCCCTGTATCCGCCTGGAGGAGGCGCCGGCCGCAAAAAAGCAGATCGCCTGCACAAGCAGCTTTGGTCACCCCATCACCGAACGGTCCACGCTGATCGGGGCGGTGGCTGCGTTTGCCAGTCGCGCCGCAGAAAAACTGCGCCGACAACGGAGTCTTGCGGGCCAGGTGTACGTGTTTGCGCACACCTCGCCGTTCCGGCCGGGTCCCAGGTTCTCACGAAGCACGGTGATTCCATTAACGCGTCCCTCCGCGGATACCCGGGTTCTCATCCAGGCGGCGGTCAGCGGCATCACTCATCTCCACCAACCTGGATTCCAACTCACCAAGGCGGGGGTGATGCTGCTGGACTTGATGCCCGACACCGTCCGCCAGGGTGAGTTGGACTTCGATCGCCGCGAGCCCAATGATGGGACGGGTTTGATGGCGGCGCTGGACGCCATCAACGCTCGCTTCGGCCGAGACAGCATACGCGTTGGCAGCGCCGGAACGGGCGAGGCGCATCGCCATTGGTCCATGCGCCAGGAAAGACTCACACCGCAATACACGACGAAGTGGAGCGATTTGCCGGTTGCTCTCGCCTGAGGCGGCGAAGGCACCCGGTCTCTAGTCAAGTCGACTCTCGTTCTTGGGGGGCTCACGTCCGTGGGGACCCCGTAACCCGCCAGATCCGTGAGCGAAGGCATCCCAAGCGGCGTCCGGTCGTTGCGCCTTACTCACATCATAGGCCTGACTAAACATGATCAAACCGGCGTCACCGCCAGCCTCGTGCCCACCGCCGAGCCGGGTCCAACCTGACGCGGAACGTAGTCTGGGGG
>JBATDL010000469.1:0-4741 GCA_049663445.1 Candidatus Competibacter sp. | reverse complement strand
CATGATTAAACCACACCAGATGAATTTTCAATCAAAACACGCCAAAAAACTCAAGATTGAGGTTAAGAAGAGCTTTTCATAATATGCTGATTGTATTTGTATTTTCAAGAGGCCGGGAATTGCTGGTGCATCACAAGGGCGGTCGCATCTTTTTGCAGCTGTGGCATGTGGGGCGCATTTCGCATCCGCTCTTTCTGAACGGTGAATTGCCGGTGGCTCCCAGCGCAATCGCACCCGCAGGCCATGTCAGCTTGGTTCGCCCCGAAACACCTTACGTGACGCCACGGGCACTGGAGCGCGATGAGATTCCCGGCATTATCGAAGCCTACCGACAAGGCGCCACGAACGCGAAGGCCGCAGGATTCGACGGCGTCGAGATTCACGGCGCAAACGGCTATTTGCTGGATCAATTTCTCCAAGACAGCACAAATCGTCGTACGGATGATTATGGTGGCAGTATTGAAAATCGCGCGCGTTTGATGTTGGAAGTCACGGATGCGGTCATCGACGTTTGGGGAAATCATCGTGTCGGCATGCATCTCGCGCCACGCGGCGACGCCCACTCCATGGGGGATTCCAATCCGCTCGCCACGTTCGGCTATGTCGCTGCCGAACTAGGCCGGCGCAAGATCGCGTTTATTTGCGCGCGCGCGTACACCGCACCGGATCGGATGGGTCCAAAAATTAAAGCCACCTTCGGTGGTGTATTTATCGCGAATGAACAATTTACCAAGGAATCGGCCGAACACACGATCGCCAGTGGCGATGCAGATGCCGTGGCGTTTGGCAAAGCCTTCATCGCCAACCCCGATTTACCCGAACGCTTTCGCCAAAACGCGCTGCTCAACCCCCCGGATACGACGACCTTCTATCAAGGGGGAATACAGGGTTATGTCGACTATCCGACACTTGATTGAGGTAGGCTGAAAAAAAGTGGACGCCAAGACCCGCCAGACTTGGAGAAGGAGTATGCGATTGATGCTACTGCGCGCCGCCGCGTTGGTTGTACCGGCCTTACTTCTCGGCGCCTGCGACAAACCGGCGGCCCAGAGCGTCACCGGTTCGGGGAAACCGGTGCCGGAGGTTACCATCGTCCGGGCCAAGGCCCAGTCCGTACCCCTGACCCGCGAGTTGGTGGGTCGCCTCGCCGCGACTCGGGTCGCTCAAGTCCGGGCGCGGGTCGCCGGCATCATCCTCAAGCGGGTCTACACCGAAGGCACGGACGTTAAGGCGGGCGACGTGCTGTTCCGGATCGATCCGGCCCAGCTTGAAGCCACCTTACACGCCCAAGAGGCGGTCCTGACGAAGGCGAAAGCCGACGCGGCGAATGCGGCCCTGACCGCGAAGCGTTACATCGAACTGCGCGAGAAGCGTACTCTCTCCGAACAGGATCTGGATACCGCCCTAGCCAACGAGCGTACAACCGCAGCGGCCGTCCAGCAGGCGCAGGCCAATGTCGAGACCGCCAAGCTGAATCTTGCCTACGCCACGGTCACGGCGCCGATCGCCGGCCGTGCCGGGCGGGCGCTGGTCACTGAAGGAGCACTGGTGGGCCAGAACGAGGCGACCCAACTGACGACCATTGAGCAGATAAACTCAATCTATGTGAACTTCAGCCAGTCGGTTTCCGAGTTGGCGGAGATCGAAAAGACTGAGAGCCAGGCGCGGCGGGAACCCGGTCCGCGCCCCGAAACCAAGGTGGAGATCCTGCTGCCCGACGGTACCCCCTACCCTCATTCCGGCACCATCGACTTTTCGGACATGGCCGTGGATCCCAGCACCGGCGCCGTGTCTCTCCGGGCCGTAGTTGCGAATCCATCCAAGCAGTTGCTGCCGGGCATGTTTGTGACCCTGCGACTGACCACGGGCCGGATCGACAACGCCTTCCTGTTACCCCAGGCCGTCCTGTTGCGTGACGAGACCGGCGCTTACCTGCTAACGGTGAATGCCGAGGGCAAGGTCGAGCGACGGCGGGTCGAGGTCCACGGCATGACGCGGGAGGACTGGATACTCACCGGGCAGCTCGCGGACGGCGACCGGGTGATCGTTGCGGGGCTCCAGAAAGTCAAGCCGGGCGCCGAGGCCAGGATAGCAGGACCCGCCGAAGGCGCCGCCGCGCCGAGGCCGGCCCAGACAAAACCCTGAGAGTCCCGCCATGCCGCGTTTCTTCATCGACCGGCCCATCTTCGCCTGGGTCGTGGCCATCCTGATCACGCTCGCGGGCACAGCGGCCATCTTCAACCTGCCGGTGTCCGCCTACCCGCCCATCGCGCCGCCCCAGGCCAGCATTAACGCGAGCTACCCGGGCGCGAGCGCGGAGGTCGTCGAGAAAACCGTGACCTCGGTCATCGAGCAGCAGCTCACGGGGGTCGACAACCTGATCTATTTCGAGTCCACGTCCCGCTCCAATGGCACGGTACAGATCACCCTGACCTTCCTCAACGGCACGGACCCGGACATCGCCGTGGTGCAGGTCCAGAACCGTCTGAGCGTCGCCACCCCTCGGCTGCCGCAGGAGGTGGTGAATAATGGCATCACGGTGGCGAAAGCCAACAGCGATTTCCTGATGGTCGTGGCCCTCAAGTCCGCCGATCCAAGCCTCGATACCTACGCCCTCAACAACCTGATCTCGGCGCAGATCCTCGACCCCATCCGTCGCCTTCCAGGGGTCGGCGGAGCGACCCTATTCGGCGCGAGCTATGCGATGCGCATCTGGCTCGATCCGGATAAGCTCCGCGGCTACGATTTGAGCGCGGCCGATGCTCTGAAGGCGGTGCGCGACCAGAACGTGCAGATCGCCGCCGGGGCTATCGGTGCCGAACCCGCCCTGCCTGGGCAAGGGTTTACCGCTTCGGTCAGCGCCGCCAGCCGCTTCACCTCGGTGGACGAATTCGGCGACATCATCCTTCGCGCCAACCCCGACGGCAGCCATGTGCGCCTCAAGGATGTTGCGCGCATAGGCCTCGGCGCCGAGGCCTATGGCCACGATGTGCATATCGACGGCGAGCCCATCGCCGGCTTCGCCATCCAGCTTGCGCCGGATGCCAATGCGCTTCAGGTGGCCGACGCAGTGCGTGCCAAAATGGACGAGGTACAGCGCTACTTCCCGGCCGGCGTCACCTGGTTCACCCCCTACGACAGCACCCAGTTCATCAGCCTTTCCATCAAAGAGGTGGTGTATACCCTGTTTGAAGCCGTGGTATTGGTTTTCCTGGTCATCCTGCTGTTCCTGCAGAACCTGCGCGCGACCCTGATCCCCACCCTGGTGGTGCCAGTCGCTCTGACCAGCGCCTTCGCCGGCATGTACCTTTTCGGGTTCTCGATCAATGTGCTCAGTCTGTTCGGCTTGGTGCTGGCCATCGGCCTGGTGGTCGACGACGCCATCGTGGTGGTCGAGAACGTCGAGCGGATCATGACCGAGGAGGGTTTGCCCCCCAAGGAGGCTGCGCGCAAGGCCATGGACCAGATCACCGGCGCCGTCATCGCCATGACCCTGGTGCTGGCGGCGGTGTTCATCCCCATGGCCCTGGTCAGCGGCAGTGTTGGGGCCATCTATCGCCAGTTCTCGCTCACCATCGTCATTTCCATGGGCATTTCGGCCCTGATGGCCCTGAGCTTCACGCCGGCACTTTGCGCGACCCTGCTGAAGGCCCCGGACCACGAACCCAACTGGTTCCTGCGCAAGTTCAACGGCTTCTATCTCTGGCTGTCGCGCTCCTATCTGGCGCGGGTCGCCAAGGCGGTGCGCCATACCCCGCGCTGGATGGTCGCATTCGCGGCCCTGGTGGCCCTCGCCGGCTTCCTGTTCACACGCCTGCCGACCAGCTTCCTGCCCGAGGAGGATCAGGGCTACGCCTTTGTCATCATCCAGTTGCCGCCGGGCGCGAATATGGAGCGCACCGGTCAGGTCCTGCGGGAAATGGAAGCCATCCTCAAGAAGAACCCAGCGGTGGACCAGGTGCTCGACGTGGCCGGCTTCAGCTTCGTGGGGCAGGGTGAGAATGTCGGCCTCGGCTTCCTCCGCCTCAAGGACTGGGATGAGCGGACCAAGCCGAACGAGCAGATCCAGGCCGTCATCGGCCAGGCCAATGGTGCCCTACAGGCGATCAAGGGGGCACGCATCTTCGTCGTGAACATGCCGACCGTCCGCGGCCTCGGCCGTTTCGGCGGCTTCGACTTCCGCCTGGAGGACCGTGCCGGTCTTGGGCACGCCAAGCTCATGGAGGCACGCAATGCCCTGCTCGGCGCGGCGGGCAAAGATCCGATCCTGGCCGGGGTACGACCGAACCAGCTGGAGGACGCCCCCGATCTGCACCTGCGCGTGGATCGGGTTCAGGCCCAGGCCATGGGCCTGTCGCTGTCGGACATTTACGATGCGATCCGACTGATGCTCGCGCCGGTCTATGCGAACGACTTCAACTATCAGGGCCGAGTGTTGAAGGTCCTGTTGCAAGCCGACGCCCCATTTCGCGGCCGACCGGAGGATCTAAGCCACTACTACATCCCGAGCAGCAAAGGGGGCAACGACGACATGGTCCCCCTGGCCAGCGTCGTCAAGCCCGAGTGGACCATGGCGCCGCCCGCCATCGACCACTTCAACGGCTACGCCACGGTCCAGATCAACGGGGCCGCCGCACCCGGCCACAGCTCCGGCGAGGCCATGGCCGCGATGCAGGTGCTGGCGGAGAAGGATACGCCGGCCGGGATCGGCTACGAGTGGGCCGGCGCCTCGCTCCAGGAG
>JBATDL010000468.1:0-3873 GCA_049663445.1 Candidatus Competibacter sp. | reverse complement strand
GCTGGATACCGAGCAATCCGCCCGTGCCTGTATTTTCGTTATCTCTCCCCCGCACGGCGGCAATGGCGACATTCTGACCGCTTGGGCGGGGAACCGCAGATGGCGGGTGGTCAGCCCACCCAGCCCCGAACAAATCCTGGCGCGTGATCCAGCCTGGCTGGCCGACTGGACGCGGGATCCATCTCCTTGGGTACTCCCCAATCTGGAACGCTGCTATTTGCGGCACGCCTGCGGACTCGACCTGGCGCGGCGTCTACTCGACCACGCATGCGCGGGCTCCCTGGGGCACGGCGTCATCGGCTGCGACAGTTGGGCGTGGGCATTTTTGCGAAAAGCCTGGAACGGCCCGGAACCGCCACTGCTGACTCTGCAGAGCTTCGATCCGCAGGGACTGGCGCGCTGGTTCCAAAGTTTCATCGCCGGATCGGGAATGGATCACCTGGTCTTTCGCCAAGCGGATAACGGCAAATACGTGCTCTCGCCGCCGGCAAACGCAGTGGGGGACGAACCGGCCGAGACCAGCGATTTCCTGCGGATTCTGGCCGCGCACAGCCGGGGGATTCCCGGCATCGCCCATGCGATCTGGCGCGCCAACCTGCGGACCGCGCCGGATGAAACGCTTTCCGAGGCGACGACGAATGCGGAGCAAGCCGACCGGCGCAGCACCGTCTGGGTGGAGCCGTGGCGCCAGATCAGGCAAACCACGCCCGCGTCCGGCCTGCTGCGCGAGTACGCCGCCCCACTGCACACCCTGCTCCTGCACGCCGGCCTGACCGGCAGCGTGCTAAACCAACTGCTGCCGCTGGCCACTACATCGGTCGAGGCGACACTGGCCTGTCTGGAAGCCGCCGGGCTGGTCATGCAGCGCGAAAGCGAGTGGCTGATCTCGCCCGCAGGCTATCCCGCCATCCGGCAGTTCCTGCGCGAGGACGGCTACCTGACCGACGGATTCTAGGAGAACAGCATCATGAACGACGGCGCCGGCCAGCTCACGACACATCTAAGCAGCATCAGCGAGACCGCCATCGTGCAAATCCTGCTGATCGCGGCCGGGGCATGGCTGCTGATCACCCTGGCCCAACGTCTGGTTCCGGCGCTGGCTGGCCGCTTTTCCGGCCGCCACCGTCTGCACACACTGGCCCTGGTCCCCGCCCTGCGGCTGTTGGTGATCGTCGCTGCCCTCTTGCTGGTCCTGCAGCGCCTCATCGAACCCACCTTCGAAAACCTGGTGGGTGTGCTGGGCGTGCTGGGCCTAGCGCTGGGCTTCGCCACCAAGGATTACGCCAGCAGCCTGATCGCCGGCATCGTGGCCCTGTACGAACTCCCCTACCGACCCGGCGACTGGATTACAGTGGACGAAGCCTACGGCGAGGTACGCACCATCGGCATGCGCACGGTGGAAATCGTCACTCCGGACGACACCGTCGTGCACATCCCGCATCTCAAACTGTGGGACCACGCCATTTTCAACGCCAACGACGGCAGCCAGCACCTGCAATGCGTGGCGGATTTCTACCTTCATCCCCGTCACGATGCCGCTCAGGTCCACCAGATATTGTACGATGTCGCCCTGACCAGCTTGCTGCTGCAAATCAACCAACCAATCAGCATCATCGTGCAGGAAAAGCCGTTCGGCACCCATTACCGCCTCAAGGCTTACCCGCTAGACCCGCGCCAGCAGTTCGCTTTCGTCACCGACCTGACCGTGCGGGGCAAGGCGGCGCTGCTCGGCTCGGGCGTGGAGCTGGCGTCCTTTCCCACCGTTGCCGGATAACCGCCCCAAGCCTCGCTGCTCCAAGATCCTAAATCTCTACCATCTCGAAATCGTCTTTGATGGCGCCGCACTCGGGACAAGTCCAAGTGAGCGGTATGTCGTCCCAGCGGGTGCCCGGCGGGATGCCGTCGTCGGGCCAGCCCTTTTCCTCATCATAGATCCATCCGCAAATCAGACACATGTACTTCTTCATCGGGTTTATTTTCCTTAACGCCGCGTTTTTGAGCCTGCTATTCTCCCACGCCAGCGCATCCTGAAAAACCCGCAGCGTTTGTTAGAATTCCCAGCGCTCCCACCCGTCGCGCGCCGGTCGGACCCACATCCCGATCCATCATCTGCCAACCCGGAGAACCGACTTGACCGATCCCGTCCTCCTCTCTCCTCCCGTGGTCATGACCTTGGGCGGCAACGATCCCAGCGGTGGGGCCGGTCTGGCGGCCGACATCGCGACGATCATCAGTCTGGGTTGCCACCCCGCACCCGTCGTCACTGCCCTGACCGTGCAGGATACCCACAACGTCCACGCGCTGCTGCCGGTCGAACCGACCCAATTGCTGGCCCAGGCGCGGGCCGTGCTGGATGATATGCCGGTGGCGGCGATCAAGATCGGCCTCATCGGCAGCGCCGAAAACGCCGGCGCGCTGCACGCGCTGCTGGCTGCCTATCCCGACATCCCGGTGGTGCTCGATCCGATCCTGGCGGCGGGCGGTGGAACCGAACTGGCCAACCCCAAGTTACTGGATACCCTGCGAACCCTGCTGCTGCCGCTGGTTACGGTCCTGACCCCCAACAGTATCGAAGCGCGCCGGCTGGCTCCGGAGGCCGACACGCTGGAAGCCTGCGCCATGGCACTGCTGGAACGCGGCTGCCGCTATGTGCTGCTCACCGGCGGGCATGAACCGACCGAGGATGTAGTCAATCATTTTTATGGGAACAGTCGGTTGTTGGAACGCTACCACTGGCCACGACTGCCCGGCCACCATCATGGTTCCGGCTGTACTCTGGCTGCCGCCATGGCCGCCCTGCTCGCCCAGGGACGGAAATTGGAATGGGAAGCACTCAGTTCCGTCGTGCGCCACGCCCAGGATTACACCTGGCATGCGCTGCAAACCGGCTACCAGGCCGGTGGCGGTCAGCTTCTGCCCAACCGGCTGTTCTGGGCCAACCCCCATCGAGATCGGACATGAATCACCCAAGCCGTTGTCGCGGCCTGTACGCGATCACCGACGCCCAACTGATTCCCGACGAACGGCTGGCTTCCGCCGTCGAGCAGGCGATTCTCGGCGGCGCCCGCCTAGTCCAGTACCGGGACAAGAGCGCCGACCCGATCCGGCGACTGGCCCAAGCCCGGACGTTGAACCAACTGTGCCGCCGCCATGGCGTGCCGCTGATCGTCAACGACGATGTGGATCTGGCGGCGCAAACCGGCGCGGCGGGTGTCCATGTCGGCCAGGACGATCCCGCCTTCGCCCACGCTCGTACCCGCCTGGGTGGAGACGCCTTCATTGGCGTATCCTGTTACGATCGACTGGATCTGGCGCTGGCCGCCGCCGATGCAGGCGCCGATTACGTGGCTTTCGGCGCTTTCTTCCCATCCCCGACCAAGCCTACCGAGATCCGCGCGCCCATCGAATTGCTGCGGGCGGCGCGGGCGGTGTTGCGCGTGCCGGTCGTCGCTATCGGTGGCATCACGCCGGACAACGCGCCTCTGCTGCTGGAAGCCGGCGCCGATGCGCTGGCGGTGATCAGCGGCGTGTTCGGCCAACCCGACATCAAGGCCGCCGCCCGCCGCTATGCCGCACTGTTCGCCCGAGGAGATCGACCATGACCACCCGTTCCGAAAAGCTGTTCGCCGAAGCGCAAAATTACATTCCCGGCGGCGTCAACTCGCCGGTTCGCGCCTTTCGTGGCGTCGGCGGCACGCCGATCTTCTTCAAGCGCGGCGAAGGCGCCTACTTGTACGATGAGGACGGTCGGCGCTACATCGATTACGTCGGCTCCTGGGGGCCGATGATCGCCGGTCACGCCCACCCGGCCGTGGTCCGCGCCGTGCAGGATACCGCCACCCACGGCCTGAGCTTCGGCGCGCCCACCGAAAT
>JBATDL010000467.1:0-2938 GCA_049663445.1 Candidatus Competibacter sp. | reverse complement strand
TCGGCGTCGATCCGTTGCCCGCCGCGCAAGGTCACGCAGGCGCTGCGGGTCGGCAATCAACATCACGCCGAAACGCGAGGTCAACAACCGCCCGCCGGGACGGCTTCCGGGTGTTGCGAGGATGGAGCGGATTCGAACCGCAAGCCTGTTCAGGGCCTTATCCAGTGAAAAGGAGGGAGTTGAACCCTCGACCGTCTGGTTTGTGGCCAGATGCTCTACCCACTGAGCTACTTTCCTCGCTTCGAAGTCCCGCCGTCGCCCGATACACGCCGGGCAATGGTTAGCGTGGGCGCGCCGAACCGGCATTCAGAACCGGTACCGCTGTGCAGCGGCGGGGCTGCTTCGAACTGGTTATGGAAAAAACAAAACCCCGGAAGGCGAACCGCCGACCGGGGTTATGGGTTCCCGTTCGGAGGGTTGCCTTGCGCCGACCCTCCGAGCTGAATCTCGTAGGGCCTACGTCGGGTCCATCGCTGGCGCGCAACCGCGCGAGGCCGGCAAACACCGATCGGCGATGGATGAGAAATGGGAGTTGTGATTTATCAGGTTCATAGGGGTGCGGATTATAAGCAGAAAAATCATCGGGTCAAGCATTGTCACCGCTTGAGAATGCCCGCCGCGCCTCGGTGATCGCCGCCAGTCGTTCCTGTCGCAGCGCCTCGGCCAGCGCCAGCCCACTCAAACCCTGTTGCACCAGTGGTCGCGCCTGCACGCCGGCGGCGGCCTGGTGAACCTGCCGCAATAGATCCGCTTGCGGATAGTGCCGGTTCTCCAGTCCCAACCGGCCGCGCGCATCGGCCTCGCAAGCGAGGAGGAACTGTTCGAAGCGCTGCGGCTTGCGCAGGGCATCTAGCCTCAGCAAGGTATTGAGCAGAGTTTTCGGACGCAGGTCCAGCGCACGGTGGCAATGGGTGTGGTAGCGGGCGGTCGCCACGCCCAGTTCACGGAACATGTTCGGAACCCGCAAGCGCTGGCAGAAAGACCGGACCAAATCGGCGCCACCTTGTTCGTGACCGTGATGGCGCGGCCACTCCTCGGATGGGGTGGCGCCCTTGCCGAGATCGTGGACCAATACGGCAAAGCGAGTGACTGCGTCCGCTCCCAGTCGCACGGCCAGCGCCAGTGCCATGAGCGTATGGATACCGGTGTCGATTTCTGGATGGTGGGCGGGGGGTTGCGGGACGCCGAACAAGCGATCCAGTTCCGGGAAAATCCGCGCCAGCGCGCCGCAGTCGCGCAGGGTTTCAAAAAAGCGCTCCGGCCGCGATTCGCCCAGGGCACGCACTGTTTCCGCCCAGACCCGCTCCGGCACCAAGTGGTCGACTTCACCGCTGGCGACCATGGTCCGCATCAGATCCAGCGTTTCCGGCGCGACTCGAAAGCCCAGCGGTGCGTAGCGGGCGCTGAAACGGGCGACGCGGAGAATCCGCACCGGGTCTTCGGCGAAAGCCGGCGAGACGTGGCGCAACCAGCGGGCTTCAAGATCGCGGGCGCCGTGGTAAGGATCGGTCAGGCGACCGTCGGCATCGCGGGCCATGGCGTTGATGGTCAGATCGCGGCGTCGCAGGTCGTCGCCCAGCGTGACTTCCGGCGCGGCGTGAAAGCTGAACCCGTGATAACCAGGCGCGGTCTTGCGCTCGGTGCGGGCCAGCGCATACTCCTCGCGTGTGTCCGGGTGCAGGAACACCGGAAAATCCTTGCCAACCGGCCGAAAACCACGCGCCAGCAGATCGTCCGGCGTGGCCCCGACCACCACCCAGTCACGCTCCCGAACCGGCAGCTCTAACAACTCGTCGCGCACCGCGCCGCCGACCAGGTAGATTTCCATGTTGTTTGCGTTCATCGCTTGTTCGATTATGTTGGACGGCCATCATGATACCTGACGGGCCGCCACGCGGGTTTTGTGGTCCGCTGGCCCGGCGAATTATCGGAAACACAATGCGGCCGCGAACGATACGATCGATACTCTGGACACTGGCGATGGGAACCGGGTTCGCGCTGGGTCTGTCCGGTTGCGCCGAACTGGCTTATTACCGGCAGGCGGCGGTGGGGCAGTGGGCATTGTTCCAGGCCCGCCGGCCGGTGGCGGCAGCGCTGGCCGATCCGACGGTCTCCGTGGCACTGCGCCAACGCTTGGAAACCGCTCGGGCTTTGCGCGTCTTTGCCAGTGCCGAACTGGCCCTGCCCGATAACGGCAGCTATCAGGGTTACGCTGATCTCGGGCGGCCCTGGGTGGTCAAGAACGTCTTCGCCGCGCCAGAGCTGAGTCTGGAGCCGCGCCGCTGGTGTTTCCCGGTGGCCGGTTGCCTGAGCTATCGCGGTTATTTCGACGCCGGGGCCGCGCAAGGCTTGGCCGAGGAACTGCGGGCCAGCGGCGATGATGTGTACGTCGCCGACATTTCCGCCTATTCGACGCTGGGTTGGTTCGACGATCCGCTGCTGAACACCTTCATCGGCTGGCCGGTCGGGCGGTTGGCGGAACTGATGTTTCATGAGCTGGCTCACCAGCGCTTGTACGTGGCCGACGATACCGCCTTCAACGAAGCACTTGCGACCGCCGTGGGTCGCCTGGGTGCGGAACGCTGGCTGGAACGGCACGGCACGCCGCGCGAGCAGGAGGAATATGCCGCCGATATCCGCCGCCGTGAGCAGTTCTTGCGACTGACGGCGGACGCCCGCGAACAACTGACGGCGGTCTATGCTTCGTCTGGCGACGAGGCGACCAAACGAGCTGATAAACAGCGCGTCTTGGCACAATTGCGCGAACATTATCAGGAACTTAAACAAGCTTGGGGTGGCTACACGGGCTACGATCGCTGGTTCGAACAGGATCTGAACAACGCCAAACTGGCCGGGGTCAGTACCTACTATCGACAAGTGCCGGCGTTCCTGACCTTGTTCGAGCAGGAAGGGCGGGATTTTGCGGCGTTTTATCGGG
>JBATDL010000466.1:0-2261 GCA_049663445.1 Candidatus Competibacter sp. | reverse complement strand
GGCCGGAACCCAGCCGTCCGGCGACGGTGGGTTTTCCGCCGTGATCTCCTGCACCGCCAGAATATCCGGTCCGCCCAGATCGCGGGCGATGATCGCGCCCAGTTGCGCCAGCCGGACCGGCGGCGCGTCGGCGCCCAGATTGCGCAAGTTGAACGTGGCGATGGATAGCATGACGATTCCCTGATGATTTTGTGTTTGTTTCCGGAAAGAGTAGCGCGAAATCGGAGCGGCATTCGTCGCGGTGGCCGGATTTTACTCGCTGTCTCCTCAGTCGTTGGCCTGAAAACGCAGTCGTGCCCGCACCAGCGCCCCGCCGAGCGAGCTGCGACTGATGTCAAGCTGACCGTAATAGACTTCTTCGACCAGAACCCGTACCACCGCCAGGCCGATGCCGTGTCCGGCCACGCTCGGGTCGGCACGCCGGCCACGATTGAGCAACAGCGGCGCCTGATCGGGTGGAATGCCGGGTCCGTCGTCCTCGACCTCCACCACCAGTTCGATGCGCCCATCGTGGTTGGCGGGGTAGGCGCGCGCCACCACCCGCCGCTGGCACCATTTGCAGGCGTTGTCGGCCAGGTTGCCGAGGATTTCCATCAGGTCGCCCTCGTCCCCGTAGAATACCGTGCCTCTGCCGACTTCGCTGCTCAGATGCGGCGCCCGGTCGGCGTAGACCTTGGCCAGCGAGTCCAGGATCTTGCGGGCGACCGGCGCGACCGGCAGTGGCGCGCTCAGGGCGATGCGCCCGGACGCAGCGGCCCGCTGCAACTGGTAGTCCACCGTGCGATTCATCCGCTCCAACTGTTCTTGCAGGGTCCACCGCAGTTCGGCGTGATCCGCCCTGTTATCCAGAGCGCCGCGCATCACCGCCAGCGGCGTCTTCAGGCTATGGGCCAGATCGCCCAAAGCGTTGCGGTGGCGCTCCAGGTGGGCATGGCCCTGGCGCAGCAGGGCATTCAGATTGACGGTCAGCGGTTGCAGTTCCTCGGGATAGTCGCCGCTGAGTTCGGCGCGCCGGCCGGCTTCGATTTCGGTCACTTCGGCGGCGACCCGCCGCAATGGTTTCAGGCTCCAGCGCAGGATCAAGCCTTGTGCCGCCAGCAGCACGCCGGTCGCCGCCAGCAGCCAGCCCCACAGACTGCGGCGGAAGCTCCAGAGCTGGTCGAGGAAATTCCATTGGGTTTCGGCCACCCGGAAGGTATAGAGCCGGTACTGGTTGGCGGCGATTTCCCAGCTGACGGTGAAGGCCAGCACGAATAGTGGGGTCTCGGTGTCATCGGAGGATTCCAGCGGCGCAAACTGGGTGTCGCCGGGCGTGCGCACCGCCGGGAAAAAGGGCAGCGCCATGCCCAGCAGCGACGGCGAGCGCCAGACCAGGTTGCCCTGGCTGTCCATGACATCGGCGTACAGGCCGGAGTCCGGCGTGGAAAAACGCGCCTCCGGCAAGGCTTGGGGCAGAGTCAGGCGGTTGAAGGCGTCCAGATTGGCCGCGCCCAGCAACATGTAGACTTGGGCTTGCAGGCGGTCGCGGGCGGCGGCCAGAGCGCTGTCGCGGAACGCCTGGTCCAGCGTCAGGCCGGTCAGGCCAAGGAAGGCGGCCAGCACCACGCTGGCGGCGATGCGCAGGCGACCGCTAAGGGACCTCATCTTAGCCGGTAGACCGTTCCAGCCGGAACCGGTAGCCGCGCCCCCGCAGCGTTTCGATCGGGTTGAGCGTTCGGTCGGGGTCGAGCTTGCGACGCAGTCGGCCGACCAGCACTTCCAGTACGTTGCTGTCGCGATCCTCGTCTTCCTGGTAGAGGTGCTCGGTCAGTTCGGTCTTGGAAATTACGGTGCCGGCGTGCAGTATCAGGTACTCCAGCAATTTGTACTCGTAGGCGGTCACTTCCACTGGCTGGCCGACGAGGGTTACCAGTTGCGCGCCGGTGTCCAGGGCGATCGGCCCGCAGCTCAACACCGCCTGAGTCCAGCCGCCGGTGCGGCGAATCAGCGCCCGCAACCGCGCCAATAGTTCTTCCATATGGAACGGCTTGACCAGATAATCGTCGGCGCCGGCTTCCAGCCCTTCGACCTTGTCCTGCCAGCGACCGCGGGCGGTGAGGATCAGGATGGGGAAGCGCCGCCCGGCGGCCCGCCAGCGGCTGATCACTTCGATCCCCGACAGATCCGGCAGGCCAAGATCCACCACCGCTGCGTCCAGCGGGTATTCCTGGCCAAGGTACAAACCGGTGCGGCCATCGGTAGCGGTGTCCACGGCGTAGCCC
>JBATDL010000465.1:0-7350 GCA_049663445.1 Candidatus Competibacter sp. | reverse complement strand
CGACCGGCGCGCCGGCGTCGGAAACCACGATCAGCGCCACCTTGTCCGGCGTGGCCCGCGCCGCCGCTTGAAGACAGTAGCGCGCCATATTGAATCGGGCTGGCGGCAGTTCGCCGGTATAGCCTTGTTTTGAACTCATGATCAACCTTTCCAGAAATCTGGATGGAACAGCAGCAACACGGGGAATACCTCCAGCCGGCCAACCACCATGGCCACCGTCATCAAAACGGTGGCGGTATCGCTCAGCGGGCTGAAATTGGAAGCCGTATCGCCCAGACCCACGCCCATGTTATTCAAGCCGGCCGCCGCCGAACCGAACGCCGTCACCAGATCCAGGCCAGTCGCCACCAGGGCCAGCGACAGCGCGCAATAACAGAAAATGTAGAGATAATAAAATCCCCACACCGCCTGCATCACCCGCTCCTGCATGGGTCGGTTGCCCAGTTTGACCGCGATCTGCGCGGTGGGGCGGATCAGCAACCGGATTTCGCGCACGCTCTGTTTGTACAGCAGCAGGAATCGAACCGCCTTGATGCCGCCGCAGGTCGAGCCGACGCAACCCCCGAAAAAGCTGCCCAGCAACAGTAGCAAGGGGATGAAAAACGGCCAGTCCGCCGAATAGCCGGCCGACGTATGACCGTTACTGGTCACAATCGAAAGACTCTGGAAAAAACCGTGTACCAGCGAGTCCTCAAGTGGAAAGGTGCCGCTGAAATACAGGTAGGCGCAGGTGAGCGCGACAATCCCGCCAATCACCACCAGAAAAAATTGGAACTCCGCGTCCTGGAACACGACCCGGAGGCTACCCCGGCGCCACGCCATGAAATACAGGGCGAAATTGACCGCCGCGATCAGCGTGAAAACTCCGGAAACCAGCTCGATGGATAGACTATGGAAGTAGCCGATGCTGGCGTCGTGAGTGGAAAAACCGCCCAGCGCCAGTGTGGAGAAACTGTGGCAAACCGCATCGAACGGACTCATCCCCGCCGCCCAGAACGCCAGTGCGCAGGCCATATTCAGGCCGAAGTAGATCACCCAGAGATTCTTGGCGGTCTCGGTGATGCGCGGGGTCAGCTTCTCATCCTTCATCGGCCCCGGCGTCTCCGCCTTGTAGAGCTGCATCCCGCCGATCCCCAGCATCGGCAACAGCGCCACCGCCAGCACCACCACGCCCATGCCGCCCAACAGATTCAGTTGCGCCCGGTAGTACAGGATCGCCTTGGGCAAGTTGTCCAGATCGGACAGAATGGTGGCGCCGGTGGTGGTCAGCCCGGAGGCGGTTTCGAACACCGCATCCACCAGCCGCATGTGCGGATGCTCGGCCAGCACGAACGGGATTGCGCCCAGCAGGGACAGCAATACCCAGAACGCCACCACCACCACGAAGCCGTCGCGGTTGCGCAGGTCGGCCTTGAACCGGCACACCGGCAACCAGCACAGCAGGCCCAGTCCCAAAGTGGCGGCCAGCGTTTCCGCAAACGGCATCACCACCGGCATCCCGTCGTACCACCACGCCACCGCGATCGGCGGCAGCAGGGTAACGCTGAACAGGATCATCAGCAGTCCGACCATGTACAATGCCGTCTTGAACGGCGCCCGCCGCTGGCGGGCTTGCCATGGGTTCCAACCGGAACCGGGCTGCGTCGGGGAAGGGTCGGCGGGCTCATTTTCTTCCCTCGCTCGCGGCCATGGCGTCCGTGGCGCCGGCCCGGCTTCCCACCAATCGTCGGGTTCGGTCGCACGTTCATGCTGGTCCGACACCGCCTCCGGGCGATCTGTCTGTTCGCTCATGCTCACTTCCAAAAGTCAGGCAGGAATAACAACAGCAGCGGGAATACCTCCAGCCGCCCGACCACCATCGACGCCGACAACAACCAGGTAGCGACATCGTTCAGCGGGCTAAACCCGACCGCCGTCTCGCCCAATCCCACCCCCATGTTGTTCAGACAACCCGCCACCGAGCCGAATGCCGTCACCAGATCCACACCAGTCGTCGCCAGTGCGAAGGAGAAAAAGCAGTAACTGAGGATGTACAGGAAATAAAACCCCCACACCGCTTGCATCACTCGGTCCGGCATGGGTCGGTTACCGACCTTGACCGCGATTTGCGCGGTGGGTCGAACTAGCAACCGGGCTTCACGCAAGCTTTGCTTGAACAGCAACAGAAACCGGAATGCCTTGATGCCGCCACAGGTCGAACCGACGCAACCGCCGAAAAAGCTGCCCAGCAGCAACAGTAGCGGCACGACGAACGGCCAGTTTTCCGGATAGCCGGTGGTCACGAGACCATTGTCGGTGATGATCGAGGCGGTCTGGAAAAAGCCGTGATAAATCGATTCCCATAGCGGAAATTTGCCGGAGATATACAGGTAACCGCAGGTGAGTGCGATGATCCCGGCCATGACCACCATGCAAAACTGGAATTCGGCATCGCGAAACACCAACTTCAAGCTACGGGAGCGCCACGCCAGGAAAAACAGGGCGAAGTTGACCGCCGCCACCAGCGAGAAGAAGCCGGCGATCAGTTCGATCGGGGCACTGTGAAAGTAGCCGATGCTGGCGTCGTGAGTGGAAAAACCGCCCAACGCCAGAGTCGCGAAACTGTGGCAGATCGCATCGAAAAAACTCATCCCCGCCGCCCAAAACGCCAGCGTGCAGACCACGTTCAGACCCACGTAAATGAACCAGAGGTTCTTGGCGGTCTCGGTGATGCGCGGGGTCAGCTTCTCGTCCTTCATCGGCCCCGGCGTCTCCGCCTTGTACAACTGCATCCCACCGATCCCCAGCATCGGCAGCAAGGCCACCGCCAGCACCACGATGCCCATGCCACCCAGAAAATTCAGTTGCGCTCGGTAATACACGATGGCCTTGGGCAAGTTGTCCAAGTCGGACAGGATGGTGGCGCCGGTGGTGGTCAGGCCGGAGGCGGTTTCGAACACCGCGTCCACCAAACGCATGTGCGGATGTTCCGTCAGCATGAACGGTAGCGCGCCCAGCAGGGACAGCAGCACCCAGAACGCCACCACCACCACGAAGCCGTCGCGGTTGCGCAGATCGATCTTGAGCCGGCATACCGGCAGCCAGCACAACAGGCCCAGAGCCAGCATGGCCCCCTGTGCTTTCGCGAACGGCATCACCACCAACATGCCGTCGTACCACCACGCCACCCCCATCGGCGGCAGCAGAGTCGCGCTGAACAGGATCATCAGCAGCCCGACCATGTACAGTGCCGTTCTGACCGGCGCCCGCCGCCGGCTGGCCCAGCGTACCTTTTCAGCCGCCGCCAGCGGCAGTTCGCCGACATACTCCACTTTTTCCATACCCGCTCACTTCCAGAAATCTGGCAGACATAACAGCAATAGTGGAAAGATCTCCAGCCGGCCGACCAGCATCGACAGCGCCAGCAAAAAAGTAGCGGTGTCGTTCAACGGACTGAAGTTGGACGCGGTATCGCCCAGACCTACCCCCATGTTGTTCAAGCCGGCCGCCGCCGAACCAAACGCCGTCACCAGATCCACGCCGGTCGCGGTCAGCGCCAACGACAACGCGCAGTAGCAGAAGATGTAGAGATAGTAGAACCCCCACACCGCCTGCATCACTCGATCGGAAACGGGGTGGCCACCCACCTTGACCGCGATTTGCGCGGTGGGACGAATCAGCAACCGGGCCTCGCGCAGGCTTTGCTTGTACAGCAACAGGAACCGGATCGCCTTGATGCCGCCGCAAGTCGAGCCGACGCAGCCACCGAAAAAGCTGCCCAACAGCAGCAGCAGCGGCACGAAAACCGGCCAGTCGGCCGAGTATCCGGCGGTGGTCAGACCGTTGCCAGTGATAATCATTACGCTTTGGAAATAGCCGTGCTGGAGCGCTTCCCACAGCGGAAATTTGCCGTCGAAGTACAGGTAGGCGCAAGCGATCGCGACGATCCAGCCGACCACCATGATGAAAAAGCGGAACTCGGCGTCCCGCAAAATCACCCAGATGCTGGCCCGGCGCCACGCCAGGAAAAACAGAGCGAAATTGACCGCTGCCATCAAGGCGAAGGTCCCCGCGATCAGTTCGATGACCGGATTCTGGTAATAGCCGATGCTGGCGTCGTGGGTGGAAAAACCGCCCAGCGCGATGGTGGTGAAGGCATGGCAGATCGCGTCGAACGGACTCATCCCCGCCGCCCAGAACGCCAGCGCGCAGACCACGTTCAGACCCACGTAGATCACCCACAGGTTCTTGGCGGTCTCGGTGATGCGCGGGGTCAGCTTCTCGTCCTTCATAGGCCCTGGCGTCTCGGCCTTGTAGAGCTGCATCCCACCGATCCCCAGCATCGGCAGCAGTGCCACCGCCAGCACCACAATGCCCATGCCGCCAAAAAAATGCATTTGCGCCCGGTAATACAAAATCGCCTTGGGCAGGGCGTCGAGGTCGGACAGGATGGTGGCGCCGGTGGTAGTCAGGCCGGAGGTGGTCTCGAACCAAGCGTCCAGGAACGAGATATCCGGCTGCTCCGCCAGCATGAACGGCAGCGTACCCAGCAGGGACAGCAGCACCCAGAACGCCACTACCACCACGAAGCCGTCGCGGTTGCGCAGATCGACCTTGAACCGGCACACCGGCAACCAGCACAGCAAGCCCAACCCCAAGGTAGCAACCAGCGTTTCCACAAACGGCATCACG
The DNA here is from genome assembly GCA_049663445.1 of Candidatus Competibacter sp. Taxonomy (GTDB): domain Bacteria; phylum Pseudomonadota; class Gammaproteobacteria; order Competibacterales; family Competibacteraceae; genus Competibacter. Next base: position 2,679 of record JBATDL010000465.1, on the reverse strand, counting down.
ATGTGGAAGTCGTCGTACCACCACGCCACCGCGATCGGCGGCAACATGGTGGTGCTAAACAGCATCAACAACAACCCCACCATATGCAGCGCCGTCCTGAGCGGTGCCCGCTGCGGGTAAGCAGCCGATCGTACACCGCCGGAAACCTTCGGGGATTCCGCCGCTGGCCGTCCGGTTTCCAGCCGTTCCCCGGGGTGGGTTGTGGCGCCATCATCGTCCGGAAACGCATTTCCCGAAAGTCCATCGCGCACGGTTCGATCACTCATAAGGCCCGATAGATCTCCATCCTCTCGCTACGGAAACTACAATCAAAATACCGAATCGGCCGCGCCGGTCGGCGCTGGCCCGGACTGTCGCTCCCACGATGGCCTTCATGACAGCTCACGTTCGGCAGCCCAGCGGCGGGGCCGATCAATTCCACTTGCCGGCGCCGCGAATGAACGTGCTATGTTGTATGCGTTATCATGATTAATGAAAAGCAAATCCGCGACCCGCATACTTGACGAGACACGGCAATTCTTTAAGAACGGCGAAAGCAGGTCAAGCGAATACCGTTACCCTGACCTGTCGTATGCCAGGGCAATTCCGGCTCCCGATACATCGGTCGCGCCCCTCGCAGCCGACGCGTCGCCACCTCTCCCGGCCACGCTCTGATTAAAGGAAAGAGCTCATGAAACTAACCAGCCCCGTTTTGCGCGATCATCAAGCGATCCCCGCCGAGTTTGCCTTCGGCGTTGCCGATCCCCAGCAGCATGTCGTGCTCGGATCCAACACCAACCCCCCGCTTCAATGGAACGACCTCCCGCCGGAAACCCGCTCGTTGGTGCTGATCTGCCACGACCCGGACGTACCCACTCAGGCGGACGACGTTAATCAGGAAGGACGGGAAGTTCCGGCCAGTCTGCTGCGCACCGATTTTTATCACTGGATGCTGGTGGATCTGTCCCCCGAACCCGCGCAGATTTTAGCCGGCGAATTTTCCGAGGGTATCGCGCCCGGCGGCAAGCCGGGGCCGGATGGCCCGCGCGGCACCCGCCAGGGCATCAACAATTATCGGGAATGGTTTGCCAGCGATCCGGCGATGGCCGGCCGCTACTTCGGTTACGACGGCCCTTGCCCACCCTGGAACGATAGCATCGTGCACCATTACATCTTCACGCTGTTCGCGCTCGATGTGGAGCGCTGTCCGGTGGAAGGCGAATTTACCGGCCCCGACGTGCTCGCCGCAATCGCCGGACATGTACTGGATCAAGCCAGTTTGACGGTCACTTACAGCCTTAATCCAACCGTACCGGCCTGAAACGTCCGACGATGAACGTCACTCTCGACCAGGCACGATCATTTCCGACGACTCGCACGACCCGCCGATGCCTACGGCTATTGGCGAGACAGCGCCTCGAACCTGCCAAGAGGTCGCCATGAGATTCTCCGACCGGCCTGGAGCCGAACAGCGCCAGATCAAGCGCTGGTATCTGGTTCTATACTTGCGTGTTTACAATCAGGACGATCAAGCCTTGTTGGGCCACATCGTGGACATCAACAAACAAGGGATGCGACTGGTCAGCGACCACCCCATTCCAGTTAACCAAATCTTCCGATTATGGGTCGATGTCCCCAGGAAAGGCGGCTCGCGGCAACGTATCCCGCTGGAGGCGGAAAGTCTGTGGAGCGGCCAAGACATCAATCCGGATTTCTACGATACGGGGTTCCGCATCCAGAACATCGACATGCAAACACTGCTGCAAATGCAACTACTGATCGACGAGTTCAAATTTTGAGACCAGCCGGACCCGCCAACCATTACGGGTCCGGTATCTCCATTTATTGGCATTGATAATGCTTATCTCAGTTTGACGCCTGCGCGTCGGTCGGCCCGGACGCTGAGTTTCGAGCCGGTTTCGATCACTCAAACTGAGAGGATGCCGTCATGTCATTAGCCATTGCAGCCGACAAAGCACTGGTCTGGGACCACCAGCAAACCAAGATGGTGCAGAAAACCCGGGTGGCGGTTCGCCTGGTGGGCAACCAAGGCAGCATCTATCGCGAAGCCGGGCCGCTGTATGTGGAAACCGCGCAGGAAATATTCGAGGCGACGCAACTGTTGCGAGAGCGCCTGATCAAATCGCTGCTCTCCGGGGTTGGCTGAAACGGGGAAGGCGCCATCATGGCCAGCTGTCCCTCCCTCTGTTTGTTCCCTACCGGCATTTTGGCTGACAAACCACTTGGCGCAGCCTGACCCGCTCGGGCTGCCGCCCCTCGATCCTCCCAAGCTAATCGTCGCCACTCGCTCTCACCGTCCAAGCCAAGCTGGATCGGATCAGTTTGAGCCGAAACCATGATCCGCTCCCAAACTGGAATTGGCATTGGCATTCGTTCCGGCTGCGTTCTATGCTCAATCGCAAACCGGACCCGCGCCATCCGCCTATCGGCACGGTCCTGCCCCTACCCTTTCGTCTCCTATTTCACTGCGGGAAACCCCATGGCAGCAGCAAAGAATGCACTCGGTGGCAGGCTGGAAACCTGCTGCACTTCACCCATGACCGGCTTCACCCGTACCGGCAAATGCGAAACCGGCCCCCAGGATCCGGGCATCCACGCGATCTGCGTCCAAGTCAGCACCGAGTTTCTGGCGTTCAGCAAATCGCGCGGCAACGATCTTAGCACCCCCGTACCGGAATT